>DASUZG010000020.1:0-4144 GCA_036376995.1 Azonexus sp.
CTTCGAGATCAACCGCAACTTCCGCAACGAAGGCCTCTCGCCGCGCCACAATCCCGAATTCACGATGATGGAGTTCTACGAGGCGTATGCGAACTACCACACGCTGATGGACTTCACCGAAGGCCTGCTGCGCCACGCCGCCCGCGAGGCACTGGGCAAGGAAGTGTTCGTCTACCAGGGCCGCGAACTTGATCTGTCCAAGCCCTTCCACCGCCTGACCATCAACCAGGCCATCCAGCGCCAGCATCCGGAATTCACCGATGCCCAACTGGCCGATGGCGAGTGGCTGAAAACCAAGATCGTCGCCTTCGGCGAGAAGGTCAAGCCGGGCGGCCTCGGCAGCCTGCAACTGCAGCTCTTTGAAGCCTGCGCCGAAGCCCACTGCTGGGAGCCGACCTTCATCATCGACTATCCGGTCGAAGTCTCGCCGCTGGCCCGTGCTTCCGACAGCAACCCGGAAATCACCGAGCGCTTCGAGCTGTTCATCGTCGGCCGCGAGATCGCCAACGGCTTCTCCGAGCTGAACGACGCCGAGGACCAGGCCGCCCGCTTCATGGAGCAGGCCAAGGCCAAGGAAGCCGGCGACGAGGAGGCGATGTACTACGACGCCGACTTCATCCGCGCCCTGGAATACGGCCTGCCGCCGACCGGCGGCTGCGGCATCGGCATCGACCGCCTGATCATGCTGCTGACCGACTCGCCGGCCATCCGCGACGTGATCCTGTTCCCGTCGATGCGTCCCGAATGATCGGCCGCCGCGCCCTGCCCGCCGGTTGGCGGCGGGGCCGGCACTGATCCCGCTGCCGTGGTCAAACTCCAGCCCGCCCGTCTCGACTTCGCGCCGGACGGCACGCCCTGCTCCGCTGCCTTCGGCGACATCCATCACGCAGCCTGCGGCGGGCCGGCCCAGGCCCGCCATGTCTTTCTCGGCGGCAACGACTTGCCGGCGCGCTGGCAGAACCGTCGGCGCTTTGTCATTCTGGAGACCGGCTTCGGCCTCGGCCTGAACTTCCTCGCCACCTGGCAGGCCTGGCGCAACGACCCGCAGCGCTGCCAGCGCCTGCACTTCGTCTCGATCGAAAAGCACCCGTTCACGGCCGCCGACCTCGCCGCCGCCCAGCGCACCTGGCCGGAACTGGCCGACCTGGCGGCCCGCCTGCAAGCGCGCTGGCCGCCGCTGACACCGGGCATGCACCGCCTCTATTTCGAGGACGACCAGCTGGTGCTGACGCTGCTGTTCGGCGATGCGGCGACGCAGTTGGGCAATATCGACGCCTCGGTCGACGCCTTTTATCTCGACGGTTTTTCGCCGGCCCCAAACCCCGCGCCGTGGACACCGGCGCTATGCCAGGGCCTGGCCCGCATGGCCGCGCCGGGCGCCACGCTGGCCGCCTGCACGGAGGCCGACGAACTCGGCGCCGCGCTGACAGCCGTCGAATTCGACGTCGGCCAGCGCCCCGACTTCACCGGCAAGCACCAGATGCTGATCGGCCGCTTCCGCTCGCGCCGGCCGGAACGCCAGCCGCCGCCGAGCATGCGGCGAGCCATCGTGATCGGCGCCGGCATCGCCGGCAGCACCGCGGCCCATCGACTGGCCTCGGCCGGCTGGCAGGTCACCGTGCTGGAACAGGCCGCCGGCCCCGCCACCGGCGCCTCCAGCAATGTCGCCGGAATGCTGCGCCCGCTGCCCAGCGCCGACGACAACCGCCTGTCGCGCCTGACCCGCGCCGGCTTCCTGGCTACCCGCGCCTTGCTCGAAACGCTCCCCGATGCCCGCTGGTCGCCGTGCGGCGTCCTGCATCTCGCCCGCGAAGCACAGCATGAAGCCCAACAGCGGCGCGCCGTCGAGCAGCTCGGCCTGCCGCCGGAACTGCTGCAATTCATCGAGCGCGACGAAGCCTCCCGGCGGCTCGGCCAGCCGGTGACGATCGGCGGCTGGTGGTTTCCGACAGCCGGCTGGGTGCAGCCGCCGTCGGTCTGCCGGGCGGCGCTGGCAGCCTTTCCCGAGCGCATCGACTGCCGCTTTTCGAGTCCCGTCGCCCGCCTCGAGCAGGCTGCCGACGGCTGGCGGGCACTGGCTGCCGACGGCACCGAGCTTGCCGCGGCACCGGTGCTGGTCATGGCCAGCGGCGTCGCCGCGCCGCGTTTCGCCCAGTTCGCCTGGCTGCCGCAACGCTCGGCACGCGGCCAGGTCAGCCATCTGCCGGCCAGCGCGGGGCCGGCGCTCGACACCGTGCTGTTCCAGGTCGGCTACGCCATGCCGGAAGTCGACGGGGTCCGCCTGATCGGCGCCTCGACCGCCTACGGTGATACCGATACCAGCGAGCGCCTGGCCGACCACGCCGACAACCTGGCCCGCCTGCGCCTGACCCTGCCCGATTTCGCTGCCGGCATCGAGCCGGCCATGCTGAGCGGCCGCGTCGGCTTCCGGCCGATGTCGCCGGACCGCCTGCCCATCGTCGGCGCCGTGCCGCAGCCGGATGCCGCCACCAACCGCCGCCTGCGCGATCTACCGACGGTGCCCGGCCTGTGGTGCATGCAGGGCTTCGGCGCACGCGGCATCGTCTGGTCGGCGCTGATGGCCGACCTGCTGCTCAGCCGCCTGGAAGGCGAGCCGCTGCCGCTGGAGAACGATCTGGCCGACGCCCTCAATCCCGGCCGTTTCCTGCTCCGTGCCGCGCGCCGTGCGACCACCGAGGGCGAGGATGCCATCTGAGTGCCGCCGTCATTGACAGCTGCCGGCCCATGTAATAAAACCTCCGCCCATAACAGGATCACCGATCCGACAACAACCCGCTTCCGTTGTGCCAGCAGCGTCTCGCCGCAGCACCGGCAGCCGGAATCCCCGACGCCGCAGGTCACGCTTTCTTTCGGGAGTCCCGCGCTCATGCTTGGCAAATTGGTTCGCCTCATCCGTTCCGGCGCTTCGGCACCGGTAACGCAACACCCCCTGCTGACCCGGATCGAGGTTGCCGTCGGCAACCAGATCGACGAGGCGCCCGGTTTTGCCGAGCGCCTGCTGCCGGCGGCCGAAGCGGCACTTGCCTACTTCGAGCGCCAGGTCGCGGCGATCCCCGGCCCGCTGGCCGTCGCTCCCGGTCCGCTGTTCGCCGGCAGCGAGCAGATCAGCCATGCCCTGGGACGCAGCCTGGCGGTCAAGGAAAGCCTGCCGGAGCTACCGGCCGACGGCGAAATCTGCGCCCTGCTCGGCATGCGCCTGAAGACGGGTGACAGCAACGCCCAACCAGTTTTCGCCGACCACACGCTGCGCAGCCTGGCAGTCAGCCCGGCGGCCTGCCGGGAACAGCTGAGCCTGGCCGCCCTCGACCGGCTGTTGCGCGACTTTGCCGAGCATGTCGAGAAGCTGCGGCGCAAGGACCGGATGCTGCGCATCGAATGGGAATGGAACCTGCAGCACGACGCCGCCCGGGTCATGGCCGCCGAGCCGCGCAGCGAGTACGTCGAGGCGGCCCGCGAACTGACCCCGGCCAACATGCTGAAGGGGCTGCTGAGCTGGCTCGCCTCGCCGGAATGTTTCTTCCGCCTGGACAACATCGACAGCACGCAACCGCCGGCCGGCAGCGACGGCGCCCCGGTGGCGCCCAGCCTGCCGCTGCTGCATTGCAGCGACCGGCGGCAATGGCTGGTCTGCCTGGTGACCTTCCCCGCGGCCACGGCCGCACTCGCCCTGCAGCGCGAGACGCACAACCACCGCTACATCCTGATTTGAGCGGCCGTCCGCCCGCCCCTTCACTGGCCGCGAGAAAGCCCGGGAGCGGAAGGCGACGCGCTGCTAGACTTTTGCCCTTGTTCCAACAACATCAAGAGAGAGACGCATGAAGATCGAAACCCTTGCCGTTCACGGCGGCTACAGCCCGGACCCGACCACCAAGGCGGTTGCCGTTCCCATCTACCAGACGACCTCCTACGCCTTCGACAGCACCCAGCACGGGGCCGACCTGTTCGACCTGAAGGTGGCCGGCAACATCTACACGCGGATCATGAACCCGACCCAGGACGTGCTGGAAAAGCGCGTCGCCGCGATGGAAGGCGGCATCGCCGCGCTGGCCATGGCGTCCGGCATGGCCGCCATCACCGCGTCGATCCAGACCATCGCCGAGGCCGGCGACAACATCGTCACCTC
>DASUZG010000021.1:0-2796 GCA_036376995.1 Azonexus sp.
CGCGCACGCCGGCGCAGTTGCGGCAATTGCAGTTCCACTGCGGAAAACCGCCGCCAGCGGCCGAACCGAGGACAAGTATCTGCATGGCGCCTCCTCAGTTCATGAAGGCGGTCGACACCGCCCCCGCCCAGCGCTTGACCAGCGGCTTGTGGAAACGCAGCGGCTGGCCAGCCTGGGCCACCGCCGCCTGCACCAGATGATGGTGCGGCGACTTACTGCAGGCCGGATCGGTCGCCCCGGCGTCGCCCGTCAGCAGCAGCGCCTGGCAGCGGCAGCCGCCGAAATCCTTCTCCTTGTCCCCGCAGGACTGGCACGGCTCGGGCAACCAGTCGAGGCCGCGGTACTTGCGAAACAGCGGCGATTCGTCCCAGATCCAGGACAGCGGCTTGTCGCGCACCGAGACGAAGTCGAGGCCGGGAATCACCCGCGCCTCGATGCACGGCAGCGCCACGCCATCCGGCGCCAGCGTCAGGTGCATGGCACCCCAGCCGTTCATGCAGGCCTTGGGGCGGCCCTCGTAGTAATCCGGAATGACGAAGTAGATGCGCATCCGCTCGCCCTGCTTTTCGCGCCAGCGCTGCACCACGGCCTCGGCGGCGCGCAATTCGGCCAGGCTCGGCATCAGCTCGTCGCGGTTGAGCAGCGCCCAGTTGTAGTACTGGATGTTGGCCAGCTCGACATACTCGATGCCCAGGCTGTCGGCCCAGGCCAGCAGCGCGTCGATCTCGCCCAGATTCTGGCGGAACAGCGGCACGTTGAGCACCATCGGGAAGCCGTGCGCCTTGATCATCCGCGCCGCGTCGACCTTGACCGCATGGGCATTGGCGCCGACCAGCGCATCGGTCAGCGCCGGCTGCATCGCCTGCATCGACAACTGCACCTGCTTCAGGCCCGCTGCCTTCAAGGCGAGCAGCCGCTCCTCGGTCAGGCCGATGGCCGAGGTGATCAGGTTGGTGTAGAAACCAATGCTGTCGGCGTAGGCCACCAGCTCTTCGAGATCGTGGCGCAGCAGCGGCTCGCCGCCGGTGAAGCCGAGCTGCAGCGCGCCCAGATCGCGCGCCTCCTTGAGCGCCCGCTTCCACTCCTCGGTGCCCAGCTCACGGGACGCGTAATCGGCGAAATCCAGCGGATTGCTGCACCACGAACACTTCAGCGGGCAGCGGTAAGTCAGCTCCGCCGACACCCACAGCGGCTTGCCCTGGCCAGAGAGGCTGGGCGTGGATTGATCATGGGCCATGGCATTCCTTTCACCGACAACGATGCGATGAGGCATTGTTGGGCGGGGCGGAAAACGTGGCGACGGGGAAATCGGGAAAGGAAGCTCGTGATTTTCTGGAGCCGGCGCTCTATGTGGATCGCGGCAAAAGCGAGAACCGCCAGCCAAATCACAACAGCACAAACCACGTGCTCGCCAAATCTGCGATGTGCGGTGCGCGCAAGGACTGCTCGATCCACTTCGACGGCAACGCCGACAGCTTTGGCGACGTGCGTGCCGCCGCAGGTACCACTTGGTCGCTGCCGAACGAACTACTGCGGATTAACGGGGGGCGTCAATGCGTTAGCTATCGTAGAGACCACATTGATATTGCATCGTTAGTGTTGACACTCAGGAGCGCCGAATTGGATACGAAACCATCGTCTGACCCGTACATCGTTCGACGCATATCCGAAAGTCCAATGCACGATGGCATCCAGACCCCCCAGTTGCCCAGTCCGACTCGGCGGCCGCACATTTGCTTCGTTGCCCCTAACGCATGGCCCGTACTGTCCGGCGAAGCCCGCATTGAGGTTGTCGGCGGCGCCGAAGTGCAGCAATGCATTCTCGCCCGTTTATTGGTACGCAATGGTTATCGGGTATCGATGATTTGCCTGAATTACGGCCAGCCGAAAACAGTTCTTGTGGACAACATAACCGTTTTGCGCGCTTATTCAGCCGACGCTGGACTGCCGATTCTGCGTTTCCTGCATCCGCGACTGACCGGCATTTGGCGGGCCATGCGCGAGGCCGATGCCGACATCTACTATCAGCGCTCAGCCGGCGTGATTACGGCAATCGTGGCCGTGTTTTGCCGTGCATATGGAAAGCATTCGGTATATGCAGGCGCCTTGGATACAGACTTTGTTCCTGGGCACCAGCTCATCCGCTACCGTCGTGATCGCTGGCTGTTCGAACGCGGACTGGCCGCAGTCGATACGGTGCTCGCTCAGAACGAAACTCAGCAACGGAATTGCCTGGAGCATTACGGTCGCTCCGCCATCCTTATCCCAAGCTGCTACGAGCTCCCCGCAAACGCCTCTCCCGGAGCTGGCGAGTACGTGCTTTGGGTGGCCATGCTCCGACCGCACAAACGCGCTGAACTGTTGCTCGAACTAGCGCGACGGTTGCCGCTGCGGCGCTTTGTGATGATTGGGGGAAGCAACGGCGCTGCCGATGCGGCGTATTTCGAAGACATACGCAACGCCGCCAAAATGCTGCCAAATGTTGAGTTCGTTGGATTTCTCCCCCTCAGCAAAGTGGAGCCTTACTTCGACCGGGCAAGAGTCGTCGTGAACACCTCCACTGTTGAAGGGATGCCGAACATATTCCTGCAGGCCTGGGCACGTGGGGTGCCGACACTGGCATTTGCCAACATCAGTGCGCAACACGGGTCAATCTCGGGACATAGCGTCGTTCAAGACTTGCAGGCTGCAGCAAATGAAGTGGAGCGCCTATTCGTCGATGAAGACTATTGGAGCCAGGCTTCCGCCGCCTGTCGTGAATACTTTGTAACGACCTATACCCATGGCGACGCTTTG
>DASUZG010000022.1:0-2741 GCA_036376995.1 Azonexus sp.
TGGAACCATGAACGACATGAAAGCATCACCCCCGAAAAGCAACGCCGCCCGCCGGCAATTTCTCTTCGACTCGGCCCGGCTGGTCTGCGGTGTCAGCATGCTCGGCCTCGGGCTCGGCCTCTACGCCAAGCAGTCGAAGGCGCTGCCAGCGCTGGCCCTGCGTCCGCCCGGCGCCCTGCCGGAAGACGATTTTCTCGGCGCCTGCATCCGCTGCGGCCTGTGCGTGCGCGACTGCCCCTACGACACGCTGTCGCTGGCCAAGCCGGAAACGCCGGTGGCCACCGGCACCCCGTATTTCACCGCGCGCCAGATTCCCTGCGAGATGTGCGAGGACATCCCCTGCGTCAAGGCCTGCCCGACCGGGGCGCTGGACCACGAGCTGACCGACATCAACAAGGCGAAAATGGGCGTCGCGGTGCTGATCGACCACGAGACCTGTCTCAATTTCCTCGGCCTGCGCTGCGACGTCTGCTACCGCGTCTGCCCGGTGATCGACCAGGCGATCACTCTCGATCACCAGCCGAACCAGCGCACCGGCCGCCACGCCATGTTCCTGCCGACAGTGCATTCCGAACACTGCACCGGCTGCGGCAAGTGCGAGCAGTCCTGCGTGCTGCAGGAAGCGGCCATCCGCGTGCTGCCGCCAGCCCTGGCCAAGGGCCAGCTCGGCGCCCACTACCGCCTCGGCTGGGAAGAGCAGAAGAAAGCCGGGCAGTCGCTGATCGACGAATCGAAGATGCTCGACCTGCCCGACCGCCTGCCGGACGGCGCCAAGCTGCCCGGCCACTACGATCCGGCCTCCGGCATGACGGCGACGGCCAAGGAGGCGCCGGCCATTCCGAGCCTGCCGCCGGGCCTGGGAGGCAAGCCATGAGCGCCCTGCGTCCCGGCGCCGAGGCAGTGGCCGCCAAGGGCTGGTTCAGAGCCAACCGCTGGCTGCTGCTGCGCCGCCTCTGCCAGTTCGGCATCCTTGGCCTGTTCCTGCTCGGCCCGCTGGCCGGCATCTGGATCGTCAAGGGCAACCTCAACTACAGCTACACGCTGGGCATCCTGCCGCTGACCGATCCCCTGGTCGCACTGCAGTCGGCGCTGACCGGCCACCTGCCGGAAACGCTGGGCCTGATCGGCGTCGCCATCGTCGTCGTGTTCTACCTGCTGCTCGGCGGCCGGGCCTATTGCAGCTGGGTCTGCCCGGTCAACCTCGTCACCGACGCCGCCGGCTGGCTGCGCGGCCGGCTCGGCATCAAGGGCAGCGCCCACATCGCACGTGCCACCCGCTACTGGATGCTGGGCATGATCCTGCTCGGCTCGGCGCTGACCGGTGTCGTGCTGTGGGAACTGATCAACCCGATCTCGATGCTGCACCGCGGCCTCTTCTTCGGCATCGGCGCGGCGTGGACGGTGGTGCTGGCCGTCTTCCTGTTCGACCTGTTCGTGATGAGCCGCGGCTGGTGCGGCCACCTGTGCCCGGTCGGCGCCTTCTACAGCCTGCTCGGGCGCTGGTCGCCCGTGCGCGTGGCGGCCCCGGCCCGCCAGGCCTGCAACGACTGCATGGACTGCTTTGCCGTCTGCCCCGAGCCGCAGGTCATCCGCCCGGCGTTGAAGGGCGAGGGGCAGGGGGTCGGGCCGGTGATCCTGGCTGCCAACTGTACCAACTGCGGCCGCTGTATCGATGTCTGCGCGAAGGGGGTGTTCGCCTTCGGCCTGCGTTTCAATAACCCGGTTTCGACGGTGCCGTCCGAAGCCGACCGATCTGCAAGTACCTGAGGAGGAGCGCCACCATGAAACAGACCGTGAAGACGACATTGGCCGTGCTGGCGGCCGCCGCCTGCTGGACGTACGCCGTACCGACGCTGGCCCAGCAGGCGCCGACGCCGATGCGCGGCAGCGACGTGGCGGCCGTCGACCAGGCCCCGGAGGCCAAGAAATACCTGGGCGGCAAGCCGGGCGGACAGGACAAGGTGGCCCGCACCTTCCGCAGCCAGCCGCCGGTGATTCCGCATGCCGTCGAGAATTTCGACGAGATCACGCTGGAGGAAAACCAGTGCCTGACCTGCCACGGCGCCGACACCTACCAGAAGAAAAAGGCGCCCAAGGTCGGCGACAGCCACTTCCGCGACCGCGAGGGCAAGGTCCTGGCCAGCGCCGCGGCGGCCCGCCACAACTGCACCCAGTGCCACGTGCCGCAGGTCGATGCGCCGCCGCTGGTCGACAACGAATTCAAGGGTGACATCGCCGCCGGCAAGAGCGGCAAGGCCGGCAAGAAAAACTAAAGGGGGAGGGGTAAACGGGAAAGGGAGCCGAGAGGCTCCCTTTTTCGTTTGGCGGCGCTCCGGCTCAGGCCGGCGTCAGCACGCCGCGCATCTTCTGCAGCGCCTTGGCCTCGATCTGGCGGATGCGCTCGGCCGAGACGTCGAATTCGGCGGCCAGTTCGTGCAGCGTCGCCGCCTCGCCGTCATGCAGCCAGCGCGTCTCGATGATCCGCCGGCTGCGCGGGTCCAGCGCCGCCAAGGCTTCCTGCAGGCCTTCGTCCTGCAGGCGGGCGACGGCCTTGTTCTCGATCATCCGCGTCGGCTCGTAGCGCGAGTCGGCCAGGTAGTCGATCGGCGCGAAGGCGTCCTCGCCGTCGTCCGGGTTGCCTTCCAGCGCCAGGTCGCGGCCGGACAGGCGGGTTTCCATCTCGACCACTTCGTCGCGCTTGACGCCCAGGCGCGTTGCGACTTCCGCCGCCTGCGTGCCGG
>DASUZG010000023.1:0-5664 GCA_036376995.1 Azonexus sp.
ATCGACAGCACGCTGGCGGCACCGCCGGCCAGCGCCTGCAGCGAGAAGCCGCCGGTGTAGCAGAAGCAGTTGAGGATGTCCTTGCCGGCCGCCAGCTGGCCGAGCAGCTGGCGGTTGTCGCGCTGGTCGAGATAGAAACCGGTCTTGTGGCCGCCCTCGATGTCGATGGCCAGGCGCACGCCGTTCTCTTCGATCACCGGCATCGCCGCCGGTGCTTCGCCGTGCAGCCAGCCGGTCGTCGGCTCGAGGCCTTCGAGGCCGCGCACGTCGGAATCGGAGCGTTCGTAGACGCGGGCGCAGCCGGTGGCCTTGACCAGCGCCCCGACGATGGCCTGGCGCCACTTGTCGGCGCCGGCCGAGGTCAGCTGGACGACGACGGTGTCGCCGTACTGGTCGGCGATGACGCCGGGCAGGCCGTCCGACTCGGCGTGGATCAGGCGCAGGCCCTGCTGGCCGCGCAGTTCCGGCAGCGCCTGGCGGTGCGCCACGGCGGCGGCGATGCGGCGCTTGAAGAAGGCGTCATCGACCGACTCGTCGGCATCGAAGGTCCAGAAGCGGGCGCGGATCTGCGATTGCGGGCTGTAAGCCGCGCGCCCCAGCGGGCGCAGATTGTCGGCCAGCACTTCGACCGTATCGCCGGGCCGGGCACGGCCTTCCAGGCGGCCGACCGAGCCGGCGAACAGCCACGGGTGCGATTGCTTGAGCGCCGAGCGCTCCTTGCCGGGCATCAGGATCAATTGCGCCATCTCGTTTTCCGTTCGTGCATGAAAAAAGCCCCGGTCACCTCGCGGCGACCGGGGCCTGGCTGAATCTCAGCGACTCAGGCGCCCAGGCCCTTGCGGTTGCGGGCGTGGCATTCGGCGGCGTAGATGACCTTGAACATGGTCTTGCCGTCGCCCTTGAACAGGCGCTTGCTGGACTTGGAAACGCAACGGCGCTCCAGGGAAGAACGACGGGTACGGTTGATAGCCATGACTAACTCCTTGATTCCGGCAATTTTTTGAAACCGCGAATGTTAGGCGCTACACGGCAAAAGGTCAATGCGAAGCGCCGGGCTCACTTTTGCTTGGCGCGCGGATGGGCCGCGTCGTACACCTTGGCCAGATGCTGGAAATCCAGATGCGTATAGACCTGAGTCGAGGCGATGCTGGCATGGCCGAGCATTTCCTGCACCGCGCGCAGGTCGCCGGAGGACTGCAGCACGTGGGAAGCGAAGGAATGGCGCAGCATGTGCGGATGGACATGGCGCGGCAGGCTCTGCTGCACCGCCCGGCGCGCGAGCCGCAATTGGATGGCGCGATGGCCCAGGCGTTTGCCCAGGCGACCGACGAACAGCGCCGCTTCATCGCCGTTCGCCAACGAGTCGCGCACCGCCGCCCAGGCCGCCAGCGCCTCGCGTGCCCGGCTGCCGACCGGCACCAACCGGGCCTTGTCGCGCTTGCCGAGAACGCGCACCTCGCCGTCGTGCAGCACGGTATCGAGCACATCGCGATCGAGGGCCGCCAGTTCGGCCAGACGCAGGCCCGAGGAATAGAACAGTTCGAACATCGCGCTGTCGCGCGCGGCGAAGACGTCGTCCTCGTCAGCGGCCGGTGTCAGCAGCCGGGCAGCCTCGTCCACCGCCAGCGCTTTCGGCAGGTGCCGCGGCGATTTCGGCGCGCGCACGCCGTCGCAGGGATTGGCCCGCACCACGTCATCCCGGCCGAGCCAGGCGAAGAAGCCGCGCCAGGCCGACAGCAGGCGGGCCAGCGAGCGCCCGGACAGCCCCTGACCGTGCAGCTGGGCGACATAGCGGCGGATGTGATGGACCTGCAGCTGGGCGAACGGGATATCGCCGGCCAACTCGGCCAGGCGGCGCAGGTCGCGCCGGTAGTTGGCCACCGTGTGCGGCGACTGCCGCCGCTGCTCGGCCAGCACCGCCAGCCAGGCATCGACCGTCGCCGCGGGCGTCACAGTACGCTCTTGGTCACCCGGGCCAGCGCGGCCGAAACCATTTCGCCCAGGCGTTCGAGATACAGGGTGCCCATGTCGGCATAGAAGCGCTGCGCCTCTTCGCTGCCCAGCGCGATCATGCCGATGGTGCCACCGCCGTTACGCAGCGCGATCAGCGCCTGCGAGCGGATGTGCGGCGCATGCTCGCCGAACCACGAGGCAGTGCCGAAGCCGGCAGTCGAGCCGCAGTACGGGCGGCCCAGCGTTTCGGCGAAGACCTGCAGCTCCTCGCTGACGGCAGCGAATTCCGGCAGGTCCTCGATGCCTTCCGGCTTGTCCCACAGGCGCAGGGCGACATGCGGCACGCTGAAGTCGTCGCGCAGATGGAAGTTGATCAGGTGGATCACCGCCTGGAAGGTCTCGGCGGCGATCAGGCCGACCGCCAGGCGATGCACCTTCTCGCTGATGGCGTCGTTCTCCTCGCCGAAGGCGATCAGTTCCGCGAGCTTGGTCTCGGCGGCGCGGTTCTTCTCGCGCAGGCTCAGCATCTGCCGCTCGGCCAGCGACACGGCTTGGCCACCGTGCGGATGCGGCACGAAAATCTGCGCCATCAGGTCGGCGTACTGCTCGAAGAAGCCGGGATTGTTCTTCAGGTACTCGGCGATTTCTTCAGGAAACATGGCGCTCATAGTTCGATTTCTCCGGAAAACACGGTCACGGCCGGGCCGGTCATCAGCACCGGCCGGCCATCGCCGCCCCAGACGATGGTCAGGTCGCCGCCGCGCGTCGTGACGCGCACCGGCGAGTCGAGCAGGCCGCGGCGGATGCCGGCGACCACGGCGGCGCAGGCGCCGGTGCCGCAGGCCAGCGTCTCGCCGGCACCGCGCTCGTAGACGCGCAGCTTGATGGCGTGGCGGTCGACGACCTGCATGAATCCGGCGTTGACCCGTTGCGGGAAGCGTTGGTGCCCTTCGATCAGCGGCCCGTGCGCGGCGACCGGCGCGGTGTCGACGCTGTCGACGACCTGCACGGCATGCGGATTGCCCATCGAGACGACGCTGATCTCCAGCGTCTCGTCGGCCACATCGAGGTTGTAGATGACCACGTCGTCATCGTGCAGGAAGGGAATGTGCTGCGGCTGGAAACGCGGCACACCCATGTCCACGGTGACCTTGCCGTCGGCTTCGAGGCGCGGCACGATGACGCCGCTGCGTGTCTCGACGCGGATTTCGCGCTTGTCGGTCAGACCTGCCTCATGCACGAAGCGGACGAAACAGCGGGCGCCGTTGCCGCACTGCTCGACTTCGCCGCCGTCGGCGTTGAAGATGCGGTAACGGAAATCGACATCCGGCCGGGTCGGTTTCTCGACCAGCAGGATCTGGTCGCAGCCGACGCCGAAATTGCGGTCGGCCAGGTAGCGCAGCTGTTCCGGGGTCAGGGAAAGCTGCTGGCGGATGCCGTCGAGGACCACGAAATCGTTGCCCAGGCCGTGCATCTTGAGGAATTTGAGGTTCACGAAACGCTCCGCGTGTTGGTCAAAAAAGCATAACAGGGACAGGGCGTTGTCTCAAATTCCTAAAGTTTTTTCTCCATCACGAAATCGTCCATCACGAAGCCGTGGCCGATGTCGTCGACGATCGACTCGCGCACCGCGAAACCGTACTTGCGATAGGAGGCGATGGCCTTTTCGTTGCGCTTGTTCACCGCCAGGATCACGCAGGGGTGGCCGAGCTTGGCAGCGCGCGCCGCGACATGGGCGATCAGCTGGCCGCCGACGCCCTGGCGCTGGACGTCGGGGTGGATGTACAGCTTGTCGAGCTTGAACTCGCCCTTGTAGATCTCGCTGAAGGCGAAACCCACCCGGCGCCCGTCGTGGAAGGCCTGGTCGAGCCACTTGTCGGCATCCTCGAGGTCGTCGTACAGCCGCTCGTGGCCGTAGCGCTGCTCGAGCATGAAGTCGATCTGTTCCTGGGTGATGATGCCCGGGTAAGTGGCCTGCCAGATTTCGCGGGCCAGCGCGGAAATAGCCGGCACGTCGGGCTGGGTCACGGGACGGATTTGGATGTTCAGGCTGTTCATGGGTACGCGACCTCTGTTCTCCGGACGACCGGTTCGTTATGGGCTTGCCCGCGACGGCCCCGCTCCGGCATGCACGGAACCCGCGCCCCGGCGGCAGCCGGGGGCATTCATTCTAATGCAAGTGGCACAAAAGGGACGGAGGCATGCCGCAGTGCAGCATGGACGCCGCTCAGGCCGCCGCGTCCGGCGGCGGCTCGGCGCCGCGCGGCTGCTTGTAGCGGTTGTAGCCCCACAGGTATTGCGTCGGACACTGGCGGATCAGCGCTTCGACTTCGCCATTGATCTGCTGCGCGCGCTCGACGGTGGAGCCGGTCAACGGCTGGCTAGGTGCGGAAAAATGGATGCGGTAACCGCGCCCGCCGGGCAGGCGCTCGCCCCAGGTCAGCAGCGACACGGCATCGGTTTCGGTCAGGCGCGCGGCCAGCGTCATGGTGTAGGCGTAACGACCGAAGAATTTGAGCCACACGCCCTCGCCGGTCTTCGGCGCCTGGTCCGGCAGCATGCCGACCATCTGGCCCTTCTTCAGCGCCTTGATCAGCGAGCGCACGCCGGACAGGTCGGCCGGCGCCAGATGCAGCTGCTCACGCTTGCGCCCGGTCAGGATCAGCTGCTGCGCCGCCGCCGATTTCGGCGCCCGGTACAGCACGGTGATGTCGCCCAGCGCCGACAGGTACTGCGCGGTGATTTCGAAACAGCCGAGGTGCGGCGTCAGGAAGACGATGCCCTTGCCGGCCTGTTGCGCGGCCGCGACGAGTTCGCCGCCGACCACCTCGACCACCTGGGCATTGGCTTCTTCCAGCGGGCGCAGCCAGATGCGCGCCAGTTCAGCCATCTGCTTGCCGGCTTCGGCCGCCGCCGCGCCGTGCAGCGCCGGATCGATGCCGGCCTGCGCCATGTTGGCCTGCAGGTTGCGCCGATAGGTCGGCGAAGCCCAATAAGTCAGCCGGCCAAGCCAGCCGCCGAGCACGTGAACCAGCCACAGGGGCAGCCGGGAAAGAATCCTGAATACAAAAACCATGCCGCTCCGGGGGTTGATGGCCGACTGGAAAAAGGTAAGATTATGAGATCGCCGAGTTAAACAGACAACTTGCGGGGCGATTCACAAATTCTGCTAAAGCGTCACCTGCTCGTGGTCCGAAGCCGGTAACGCCGGAGCGAAGGACCACTGGAGCATCCCATGAGCGATTATCTCTTCACCTCGGAATCGGTGGGCGAAGGCCATCCGGACAAGGTCGCCGACCAGATTTCCGACGCCATCCTCGACGCCATCCTGGCCCAGGACAAGCATTCGCGCGTCGCCGCCGAAACCCTGTGCAACACCGGTCTGGTCGTGCTGGCCGGTGAGATCACCACGGCCGCCAACGTCGATTACATCCAGGTGGCCCGCGACACCATCAAGCGCATCGGCTACGACAACACCGATTACGGCATCGACTACACGGGCTGCGCCGTGCTGGTCGCCTACGACAAGCAGTCGCCCGACATCGCCCAGGGCGTGAACAAGGCCTATGACGACGATCTCGGCCAGGGTGCCGGCGACCAGGGCCTGATGTTCGGCTACGCCTGCGACGAAACGCCGTCGCTGATGCCGCTGCCGATCTACCTGTCGCACCGTCTGGTCGAGCGCCAGGCGCTGCTGCGCAAGGACGGCCG
>DASUZG010000024.1:0-9405 GCA_036376995.1 Azonexus sp.
CGCGACCGGCGCGCGCTCGGCCGCTTCAGCGGCTCATAGCACCAGGACGAGGGCCAGCGGCAGGAAGATCAGCGCCGCCAGATTGCCGATCAGCACGATCGACGCGACGCGCTGCGGCTCCTGCTTGTAGCGCTCGGCGAAGAGGAAATTGAGCACCGCCGGCGGCAGCGCGCCGAACACCAGCAGCATCGCCGCATCGCGCCCTTGCAGACCGAGCAGCAGTACCACGCCCCAGGCGATGGCCATGCCGGCCAACGGCCGCAGGATGGCGCTGCCGACCGCCAGCTTCCATTCGCCGAAACTGACGTCGGTCATGCGCACGCCGAGCGAGAACAGCAGCAGCGGCACCGAGACGTCACCGAGCATCTTGATGGCGATCACCGCCGGCTGCCAGATGGGAATTTTCAGCAGCGCCACGGCCAGGCCGGCGATGGCGGCGAACACCACCGGGATGCGCCACAGGTTGAGGATGCGCGTGGCGGGATCGAGCAGCTTGGCGCCGAAGGAAAAATGCAGCGTGTTCTCGACCATGAACAGGATCACCGCCGCCGGCAGCGCCGCTTCGCCCCAGGCCAGCACGGCCAGCGGCAGGCCGATGTTGCCGGAGTTGTTGAACAGCATCGGCGGCACCAGTGTCTTCGGCTGCACGCCACACAGTTTCGCCACCGGCCAGGCGAGCAGGCCGCAGGCGGCGAGCACCAGGAAGCCGCCCAGGGCCAGCGGCGCGTAGGCGGCGAGATCGAAGGACTTGCCGGCCATCGCGGCAAAGACCAGGGCCGGCACGAAGACATCCATGTTCAGCCGGTTGGCGACGGCCATTTCCGGCTTGTGCTTGCGGCCGTAGAAAAAGCCGGCGGCAACGATGCCGAAAATCGGAAACAGGATGGCCAACAGGCGGAAAGTCAGGCTCTGCTCGTCCACGCGGGCGACCTTTCGGGGCAATGAAAACAGGGGAGCGGACGGATGCCATCGGCACCCGTCCAGCCGGAGTCAGCGCCGGCGCTCAGAGCACGTAGCGGGACAGGTCCTCGTCGGCGGCGACGTCGCCGAGCCGGGCATTGACGTAGGCGGCATCGACGCGCAGCTGGTCGAGGCCGACCTTGCCGGCCTCGAAGGAGACGTCCTCGAGCAGTTTCTCCATCACCGTATGCAGGCGACGGGCGCCGATGTTCTCGGTCTTTTCATTGACCTGGAAGGCAATCTCGGCCATCCGGCGGATGCCGTCGGCGGCGAAATCAATCGTCACCCCTTCGGTTTCCAGCAGCGCCTCGTACTGCTTGGTCAGGCAGGCATCGGTCTGGGTCAGGATGCATTCGAAATCGGCTACCGACAGTGAATCGAGCTCGACGCGGATCGGGAAGCGCCCCTGCAGCTCCGGAATCAGGTCGGACGGCTTGGACAGATGGAAGGCGCCGGACGCAATGAACAGGATGTGATCGGTCTTGATCATGCCGTACTTGGTCGACACCGTGGTGCCTTCGACCAGCGGCAGCAGGTCGCGCTGCACGCCCTGGCGCGAGACATCAGCGCCCTGGGTTTCGGAACGGCTGGCGATCTTGTCCAGTTCGTCGAGGAAGACGATGCCGTTCTGCTCGACGGCCTTGACCGCCTCTAGCTTGACCTCCTCGTCGTTGACCAGCTTGGCCGCTTCCTCGTCGGTCAGCAGCTTCAAGGCTTCCTTGATCTTCAGCTTGCGCGACTTCTTCTTGCCGCCGCCGATGTTCTGGAACATGCCCTGGATCTGCTGGGTCAGTTCCTCCATGCCCGGCGGCGCGAAGATTTCGGCCTGCATCGACGGCGCCGCGACTTCGATGTCGATTTCCTTGTCGTCGAGCTCGCCCTCGCGCAGCTTCTTGCGGAATTTCTGCCGCGTGCCGCTATCGCTCGCCGCCGACTCCTCGGCATAGAAGCCGGGACTGCGCGCCGGCGGCAGCAGGGCGTCGAGAATGCGCTCCTCGGCGGCATCCTCGGCCCGGGCACGATTGGCCTTGATGGCGCGGTCGCGGTGCGACTTGATGGCCATCTCGACCAGGTCGCGGATGATGGTCTCGACGTCGCGGCCGACGTAGCCGACCTCGGTAAATTTGGTCGCCTCGATCTTGATGAACGGGGCGTTGGCCAGGCGGGCCAGGCGACGGGCGATCTCGGTCTTGCCGACGCCGGTCGGGCCGATCATCAGGATGTTCTTCGGCGTGATTTCCTGGCGCAGCGGCTCGGCCACCTGCGAACGCCGCCAGCGGTTGCGCAGGGCGATGGCCACCGCCTTCTTGGCGTTGTGCTGGCCGACGATGTGCTTGTCGAGTTCGGAGACGATCTCCTTGGGCGTCATCGTGGTCATTCGAGCACCTCGAGGGTGAAGTTGCGGTTGGTGTAGATGCACAGGTCGCCGGCGATCTCCAGCGACTTGGTGACGATGTCGAGCGGCGGCAGCTCGGTGTTTTCCAGCAGGGCGCGCGCCGCGCTCTGGGCATAGGCGCCGCCGGAGCCGATGGCGACGATGCCGTGTTCGGGTTCGAGCACATCGCCGTTGCCGGTGATGACCAGCGACGATTCACGATCGGCCACCGACAGCATGGCTTCCAGCCGGCGCAAGGCGCGGTCGGAGCGCCAGTCCTTGGCCAGTTCGACGGCCGAGCGCACGAGATTGCCCTGGTGCTTGTCGAGCTTGGCCTCGAAGCGCTCGAACAGAGTGAAGGCATCCGCCGTGCCGCCAGCGAAACCGGCCAGGATGCGGCCCTGGTACAGGCGGCGGACTTTCTTGGCGGTGCCCTTGATGACGATATTGCCCAGCGTCACCTGGCCGTCGCCGCCCATGGCGACGACGTTGCCCCGGCGCACCGAGAGGATGGTGGTGCCGTGATATTGCTCCATGTTTTTTCCTGGCTTAAGACTTGGGAACGATAATGCGCGCCTGCTTGTTCAGGCCGACCACGGCCATCAGCTCGGCGACCAGATGATTCGGGCTGCGGATCAGGATCTCGCGGCCCTGCGCCTTGAACGGCGCGATGCGGTTGACCAGCTGGCCGGCGGAGAAGAAATCCATGCGCCGGACGCCGGAGAAATCGAGGACCGGCTGCTCGCTGCCTTCAAGCACGGCAATCAGCTCGTCGAAACGGTGATTCTTCAGATCGCCTTCCAGATAGCAGGCATCGTCGTGCGGCACTTCGTCATGCGCTACCGGCAGCACCGGCACCGGCGTCGTTTCCCACGACGGCGGCGACAGTTCGAACGTCACCGCGTAATCGACGGCCCGCTCCTCGAACTGCTCCTGGCTGCCGTGGCGCTGCAGCAATTCGAGCAGCAGCGCCCAGGACGGCGCCCGGCCCGGCTCGCCGGCGACCAGGCGTTCGTTCAGACGCGCCAGGAAGCCATCGACCTCGTTCAGGCTGACCGCCACGCCGCTGCGCCGGGCTTCACTCAACACGGCCGCCAGTTGCCCGGCCACCTCGTCATCGACGCCGACCAGCTTGCCGCATTCGACGAGAACGGCCTGGCCCTGCCCGACCAGGCCGGCCAGATCGGCCACCGGCTGGGCGGCCTCGGCCGTCAGCACGCCCTGCAGCATCAGCCGGCGCTGGCCATTGCTCTTGCCGACCGTCACCGGTTTGGCCTGCCGCCAGGTCGGCGGCGAGGTTTCGCAGGCTTCCGCGAAGTCGACGGCCAGCTTGTCGAAGGCTGCCTTGTCACCGACGCATTGCAGCAAATCGAGCAGCAGCAGCCAGAACCGCCGGCCTTCGCTGCCCGGATAGGCGCGGATCAGGGTTTCCAGCAGCGAGCGGGCGGCCGCTTCCTGGCCATTGGCGAACAGCACGACGACATGCTCGATTTCACCCTGGATCTGGTCGCCACCCTGATCGACGTCGATACCCATGACGCTGGATTCGGTGAAATCGCCATCGTCGAAGTCGTCGTGGTCAAAATCGGACTCGGCGGCGACCGGCGCCGGCGCGACGGGTTTGGCGCCGGCGGCCGGCACGCCGGCAAACGGCTTGCTGCTGACGAACTCAAGATCCGGCAACGGTTCCGACAACGACTCGGCAGCCTCTTCCGGCACCTTCGGTGCCACCGGTACCGGCTCCGGGGCGCGCGGCTTGGCGGCCGGGCGCTCGGGCATCTTCTCGGGCTGCTTCTTGAAAAAGGAAAAAACCATAAACACTCCGCGGGCTGGAAGAACGTTTTAGCACGCCCTCCAGCGTCATGCAATCAATAGACCGAGGCCCACTAGGACCAGGGCCAGCACCGGCCCGAAGGGCTGGTCGAACTGCAACGCCAGCGCGAAGGCGGCCGTGTAGGCGATCACGCCGCCGGCCGCCGCCCAGCACAGGCCGTGCCGCCACTGGCGGCCCCGCCGGAAGGCCAGCCACGGCGGCACGAAGAGCAGCGCGAAGGCGGCCATCACGCCCAGGCTCATGGTTGCCAGCGCCAGCAACAGCGCCGCCAGCAGATCGAAGCCGAGCTGCACCGGCCACTGCGGCAGGCCGCGCAGGGCGAACAGGTCGGGATACAGGCGCGCCAGCAGCAAGCGCCCGGACAGCCGGCGCAAGACGAACAGCGCCAGGCCGCCGCCAGCGACGGCCAGCGCCAGCAGGACGCGGTCGGCGAAATACAGCTGGCCGTCGAACAGCGCGTGCGCCAGGCGCTCGGCCAGCGGCAGGTTGGCCGCCAGCAGCACCGCCACCGACCAGCCGCCGAGCAGCAGCAGCGCGTAGCTGGCGGCGCCGGACAGGCGCGCCGCAGCGAAACGCTTGCCGGCCCCGGCCAGCGCCGTCGCCAGCAGGCCACCGGCCACCGGCGGCAGGCCGGCGACCAGCGCAGCCAGCGCGCCGCCAGCGGCGACATGGGCGTAGGCCAGCGCCGCCAGCCATTCGTCGCGCAGGCGCAGGTAACAGCCGAGCAGCGGCAGCACGAGCGCCAGCGCAAGTCCGGTGAGGAAGGGCACGAGGAACAGTTCAGACCACATCGGGCGCCTCCAGGAGCAGGGTGCGACAGCAGACGGCGGCGACGAACTCGGCATCGTGACTGACGATCAGGATGCCGGCGCCGGCCGCCGCGCGCTGGCGCAGGATCTGCCCGAGATGCACGACACCGGCGGCATCGAGATGGTTGGTCGGCTCATCGAGCAGCAGCAGATCGGCCGGCGCCGCAACGACGGCCCACAGCGCCAGGTAATGCCGCTGGCCGCCGGACAGTTGGTCGAGGCGGCAGTCGAGGCGCCCGGCCAGCCACGGCGGCAGCCCGTCGAACGAAGCGCCGGTCAGGGCCAGCAGATCGCGGCCGGACAGCGGCAGCCCCTCGACCGGCGGCACCTGCTGCGTCTGCAGCGCCAGGCGCAGTCCGGGCGCCACCGTCAGGCGCCCGGCAAAGAGCTGCGCCCGGCCGGCGACAGCGGCCAGCAGCGTGCTCTTGCCGACGCCGTTGGGGCCGGCCAGGCCGACGATCTCGCCGGCCGCCACCTGCAGGTCGAGCGCCGGCGTGGCCGGCTGCTGCCAGCCGGCGACCAGCGCCTCGGCATGCAGCAGGCAGCTCATCGCAGCGCCTGCAACAGGCGTTGCAAGGTGTCGTCGAAGAGAGCAAACAGGTCGCCCGCCGCCGGCGTACCGCCGACCGTGTATGGCAGCAGCACCACCGGCAGGCCGGTCTTGCCGGCGATCCACTGGCTCGGCGTATCGCGGTTGTAGGCCGCATGCAGCACCATTTTCGCCGGCTGTGCCTGCTGTCGCGCCAGCAGCGCCGTCAGGTGGCCGCTGCTGGGCTCGATGCCGGGCCTGGGTTCGAGCATGCCGACTTCACGCATCCCGAGCCAGGCGCTCAGATAGACGAAGGACTGGTGATGGACCAGCACCGGCACGCCGCGCAGCGGCGCCGCCTGCTTTTCCCAGCGCGCCATGGCCGCCTGCCAGCGCCCGGCGAAGTCGCGGAAGGCGCCCTGGTAGTCCGCCGCGTGGGCAGCATCGAGCTGGCCCAGGCGGGCGGCCAGCGCTTCGCCGACCTTGAGGACGTTGCGCGGATCGAGATGCAGGTGCGGGTTGCCGGCAGCATGGATGTCGCCGTGGGCGCGATCGAGCACCGCCGGCACGTCGAGCAGGCGGACCTGGGCGGCGGCCTCGAAATAGCCAGGGCGGCCGCTCTGGATCGCGGCGTTGCCGGAATCGCGCTGGAGCAGCGGCAGCCAGCCGGCTTCGAGCTCGCCGCCGACGGCCAGCAGCAGGTCGGCGCGGCGGGCCTGGGCGAGCAGCGACGGCCGGGCCTCGATGCGATGCGGGTCCTGCAGCGCGTGGGTAGCGGTATAGACGCTGACACGGCTGCCGCCGATTTCCCTGGCCAGCGCCCCCCACTCCGGCGTGGTCGCGAAGATGCGCAACTCGGCATGGGCGAGCAGCGTCGTGGCAGCCAGCAGGCAAAACACCAACAGTTTCTTCATGGCAGCGTCTCCTAGAACTTGTGGGCGCCGTGGGCGCCGAGGCTCATCACGTACTGCAGCGTCCACTGATGATCGGTCAGCCCCTGCTGCGACTGGTCGCGGGCGTACTGCAGGCGCAGGCGGGAAAACTCGCTCCAGCTGTAGTCGGCCATGGCCGTCGCCTTCTTCGGCCGGTAGCTGTCGACGACCAGATTGGCGGCATTGGCGCCGAACTGGCGCGAGCCGCTGTCGAGTTGCTCGTAACGCAGGCCGGCCCGCCAGTTCGGCGTGAACTGGTAGACGCCCTGGGCATACCAGCCGGACTGGCGGGTCTTGTAGTCGCTGGTGACACTGGCACCGGCAGCCAGCGGATCGCAGGCATTGCCGAGACCTTCCTCGTCGAAGCAGCGCAGGCTGCCGTTTTCCCGGCGCTGGAAGTACTCCGCCTGCAACTTCAGGTTACGTTCGCGCGGATTGCCGTCCGGCGCCCATTTCCAGACGAAATCGGCAAGCCAGGTCGACGAGCGGCCGTCGAACGCACCGACCGCCTCGCCGCCGTTAATGTCGGCAAAATGCGCCTCGCGCTCGTCGGCCCGGGTGCGCAGATAGGACACGCCGGCCCGCCAGCTGTGTTCGATGCCGACATCGTCGCCGAGATGGACGAAGACGGCGCCGGAGCCGGCGCCGTTCTTGTTGCGATCGGTGCCGGGAAACTCGGCGCCGCGCCCCAATTCGGCGCCGAACTCGACGAAGATCGGGGTCGGCGCCAGCCACTTGAGCTGCACGCCGTCCTGGGTGTAGCTGCCGTGCTCGCCGAACAGTGCCTGGTACATCAGCGGCGCATCGGCGAAATCCTGAACATGCGCGTGCTGCTCGTTGAGGTAGCCGATGCCGGAGCGCAGCCGGCCGCCCTTGAGGCCGATGCCGTGGCCGATGGCCAGCGACTGGAACCAGGCCTCCTCGACTTCGGCCTCGCCATCGAGGGCGGCGATGATGGCCTGGCCGCGCCAGTAGGGATCGATATTGGCGGCCAGCACCAGTTCGGTGTGATCGACCGAGAAGCCGCGCTTGCTGACACCCTCGCTGCCGTCGCCATGATCGTGGCCGGCGGCCGAGGCAAAGCCGGTGATGCCGGGGGCACGGCTCTCCTTCATGTTCTTGTACTGCCCCTGGAGGATCAGCGACACCTCCGGGTTGAAGCTGCCGGCCGGGCGCCCGGCCGAGGCCGGTTCGGCCACCGGGAGCGGAGCCGGACGGGCCGGTTCGGCGGATTGCAGGCGGGCTTCGAGGGCGGCGATGCGCTGCTCGTAGGCCGCCTTCAACTGGGAGATCTCGGCGCGCAGCGCCTGCAGATCGGGATCGCCGGCCATGGCCGGCAAGGCGACGAGGGCACCGGCCGCAGCCAGCACCCGGCGTGATGAACGAATCATCGGGAATTCTCCGGAAAAACGAAACGGGCGCGCCGCAATAAGGCACGCAACGGGAACGACGGTTCAGCAGTTCCGGTTTTCCGGCGGGGCGCGGATGGCGTAGGCAGCCGTCGCCCGCCGCCACGGCGCGGCGTCCGGCGCGAGGCCAAGCAGGCCATCGCCGGCCCCGGCCGCCAGCCAGGGACCCAGGGCCGGCTCGCCGCCCAGGTGCAGGCTGGCCAGAGCCTGGCATTGCGGACAGTCGCCGTCGCCCTGGTCGGCGACCAGGACGGCGGCGGCCACGTGTTCCAGCGGATGGGTCAACGCCAGGTGCTGGACGAACAGCAACAGCAGCGCGAAGCCGCAGGCGCGCCAAAAGGCGGCGGTCGTCAGGCGCAGGCGGCGCATAGTCCGCGCACCTCGATATCGACCTGGCGGGCGACGAAGCCCGACGGCAGGCTGGCCGCCGGCGCCACCATCTGCTCCAGGCAGGTGACGCCGCCGCAGCGCTGGCAATGAAAATGGGCATGCGCCGCGTGGGCGGCGCGCAGGCTGCTCAACAGGAAACGATAGACGCCGCGCGCATCGAGCGTGCGCTGCGCCAGACCGCAATCGACCAGACTATCGAGCACGCGGTACAACGTCACCCGGTCGAGGCCGCCGCTATCGGCCGCCAGGCGCGCTTCCAGCTCGCCGTGGCTGAGCGCCGCCACAGCCCGGCTCAGCACGGCGAGCACGCGCAGGCGCGGCCGCGTCACCTTGACGGCGGCGGCACGCAACTGGGCAGCGAGAAAATCAGGCGGAAAATCGGGCACGGCGGGAGTAGACCACTCCCCCGTCGCCAATGCAACCCTGTTGCAAACAGGCCTAATCGACCTGGACCAGCAGCCCCTTCAGGTATTCCCCTTCCGGGAAATTGAGTGCCACCGGATGATCGGCGGCGCCGGCCAGGCGGCGGACGATGCGGGCGGCGCGGCCGGCATCGTGGGCGGCGCCGGCGACGATTTTCTGGAACAGTTCGAGGCCGATGCCGCCGGAGCAGGAATAGGTCATCAAGAAACCGCCCGGCTTCAGCAAGCGGCAGCCGAGCACGTTGATGTCCTTGTAGGCGCGGGCGGCGCGCTCGGCGTGCGCGGCCGACGGCGCGAACTTGGGCGGATCGAGGACGATCAGGTCGAATTTTCTGCCGGCCTGACGGAACTCGCGCAGGGCCTGGAAGACGTCGGCTTCCAGCCATTCCGCCCGCTCGGCCGGCAACTGCGGATTGAGCGCCAGGTTGGCTTGGGCGCGGGCCAGCGCCGGACCGGAGGAATCGATCGACAGCACGCTGGCGGCACCGCCGGCCAGCGCCTGCAGCGAGAAGCCGCCGGTGTAGCAGAAGCAGTTGAGGATGTCCTTGCCGGCGGCCAGCTGGCCGAGCAGCTGGCGGTTGTCGCGCTGGTCGAGATAGAAACCGGTCTTGTGGCCGCCCTCGATGTCGATGGCCAGGCGCACGCCGTTCTCTTCGATCACCGGCATCGCCGCCGGTGCTGCGCCATGCAGCCAGCCGGTCGTCGGCTCGAGGCCTTCGAGGCCGCGCACGTCGGAATCGGAACG
>DASUZG010000025.1:0-6534 GCA_036376995.1 Azonexus sp.
AAGACGACGACATCCTGCGCCAGGGCCGGGCCGGCCGCCAGCCAGGCGAGGCAGCGCAGGAGCCGGAAGCGTCGCCTCATCGCCACGCCTAGAAGGTGAAGCTGCAGGACAGCGAGAAGACGTTGAGCCGCTGGTCGGCACTGTCGTCGCCGGCCGGCGCGTCGATGAAACTCGACACCCGGTCGGTGCGGGTATGCGCCCATTCGGCCTTGAGCACCATGCTCGCGCTCAGGCGATAGGCGGTCCCGAGCGCCACGGTCGCCTGCTCGTGGGCCAGCAGCGTGTCGGCGACGGCCCGCTGGCTGGCGTCGATGGCCGGATGGGGCAGCGAGACCCGGTTGCTGACCACGTCGTCGTACAAGTCGAGCACGTGGCTGCTGGAGCGCATCCGGGCATAGGAGAGATACGGCGTCCAGGCTCCGATGCGGCGGCTCAATGCCGCATAGGCGGCCCAGCGGTCCCAGCCGTTGACCGCCCGGTCGTTGAGCAGGCGCACGTATTCGGCGGACAGGCGGAAGTCCGCCGGCAACGCGATGGCGGCACCGATGGTCAGCATGCGCGAGATCGAATGCGAGGTCTGCGGCGAGCGACTGATGTCGTAGAAGCCCTCCCCCGGCTGGTATGGCGGCGGCAGCGGCGTGAAGGCGAAATCGGCGTAAATGTCGCCGTGCCGGCGGCGCGTCTCGATGCGGTGCACGCCGAGACGATAGAGGTCGTCCTCGTGGCGCAAGGAGAGAACCAGGCCGCCCCCCTTCATCCGCGTCTCGTCGTAGAGCGCATGGTTCTCCGGCTGGCCGGCGGCGACGCGGTAGTACAGCCGCTGCTGGGCATCGATGCGCCCGTAATAGCCGTCGAGGCTCCATTCGCCCTGGCCCTGCCACCACGTCTTGGAGAACATCGCGCCGTAGATGTCGGAAGTCGGCGCCGTCGCATAGACCTCGCTCGGCAGGCGGGCGTAGGGATAGGTGACGCCGACATCGAGATTCTCGGTGTCGAGCATCAGCGGGATGCGCAGCTTGCCGGCGCGCAGCAGCAGATCGTCGCGCGGCCGCCACGACAGGAAGGCCCAAGCCAGTGAAGGCTCCCAGCCGGAGTCGCTGTCGTCGGCGGGGGCCACGCGCAGTTGCACGGTACCGCCGAGGGTCGGGCTCAGCCGGGCGTCGAGCTGGAAGCCGAGCACGCTGTCGCGGGCGAAGGTGCCGTGCTCGTCGACGAAGCGCTGGTAGCGGTACGGCTGATCGGAAATGGCGTAGCCGACGGTGGCGAAGCCGGACATGTCGACATCGACCGCCGCCGCCGCCGACGCCAGCAGCGACAACAGGGCGCCCAGGCTAGGACGGAGCATGGGCAAGCCAGGCATAGGCAGTCTCCGGCGAAACGTGATCGGCCAGTTGCGTGGCGACAAGGGCAAAGTCGTCCTGCAGGGCCAGGAAAGCGTCGATCAGCGCCGGATCGAAGTGGCGGCCGCGCTGTTCGCAGAGCAGGCGCGCCGCCTCCTCGTGGCTGTGCGCCGTCTTGTACGGACGCACCGAGCGCAGCGCGTCATACACGTCGGCCACCGCCATCAGCCGTGCCGCCAGCGGAATTGCCTCGCCGCGCAGGCCGTCGGGATAACCGCTGCCATCCCAGCGCTCGTGGTGGCTGCGGGCGATCTGGCTGGCGAAATGCAGCATCAGGTTGTCCTCGCCGAGTTCCTGGCGCGTTTTCAACAGCATGCCCTCGCCCTTGACCGCGTGGGTCTTCATGATCTCGAACTCGTCCGGCGTGTGCTTGCCGGGCTTGAGCAGGACCTGGTCGGGAATGGCGATCTTGCCGATGTCGTGCAGGGGCGAAGCCTTGGCGATCTGGTCGATGTGCTCGGCGGTGAGGAAGTCGCGGTCGCGCGCCTGGCGGCTCAGATGCTGGGCCAGCAGGCGGACATAGGTCTGCGTGCGGCGGATGTGGTTGCCGGTGCATTCGTCGCGGAATTCGGCCAGCGACACCATGACCCGGATCGAGGCCTCCTGCAGGTACAGCACCTCGTTGACCCGGCGCTCGACCTCACCCTGCAGCCAGGCGCTCTGGTCTTCGAGGAAGGTCTGCCAGCTCTTGATCTGGAGATGCGTCTTGACCCGGGCGAGGACGATCGCCGGAGCGATCGGCTTGTGGATGAAATCGACGGCACCGACCTCGAAGCCCTGCTCCTCGTCGGCGGCATCGACCTTGGCGGTCAGGAACAGGACCGGGATGCCGGCCGTCACCGGCTCCGCCTTCAGGCGCCGGCAGACCTCATAGCCGTCCAGGTCGGGCATCATGATATCGAGCAGGATCAGGTCCGGCGCCTGCTGCGCGGCCAGCTCCAGGCCGCGGGCACCGCTGCTGGCCAGCCTGACGCGATAGCGGATGCGCAGCAGCTGGTTGAGCAGGCTGAGATTAGCCGGCGTATCGTCGATGACGAGAATGGTCGGGCGGTCGTCGTGAGTCATGGGGTTTCCTCCTGCGCCATCGCCCGGGTCAGTATCTGCAGGGCGCCGTCGGCGTCCCAGCAGGCGATGGCGCGCTCGATGCCGGCCAGCTGGCGCGGCGAATAGCGGCCGGCCAGGCTCGCCTTGTGGTTGCGCCAGAGTTCCTCGGCTTCGCCGTCGCCATCGCGCAGGTGCTGACACAGCATGGCGACAACGCGCGCGCTGTCGCCGTTGGCCGCAGGCAGTTCCTCACGGACGACCGGCAAGCGTGCGAGGCGCTCGAGCACGCCGGCCAGGCATTGCTCGACCGCCGCCAGTTCGGCGACCGGCTCCGGGGTGCCGCCGATCACCGTCTCCAGCGCGCGCAAGGCCTGCTGCAATTCGCCGAGGGCGAAGGTGCCGGCCAGGCCCTTGAAGGAATGGGCGTCGCGCCGGGCGCTGTCGAGATCGCCGAGCTTGAGCGCCTCGCGCAGGCGCTGCGGCAGCAGCCGCGCCTCGTCGGCGAAACGGTGCAGGGCTTCGGCCAGGAAGCGCATACGCCCGGCAAAACGCCGCCGCAGGACGCCCACATCGATTTCCGGGATGGCCTCGAGCGCTGCCAGGAAAGCGGCCTCGGCCGCATTCGGCGCCGCCTGCGGCGGAGGCGGCACGGCAACGGCCAGACCGCAGGCGCGGACCAGAACCGCCAACAGCTCGTCGGGTTCGAAAGGCTTGGCGATGTAGCCGGAAGCGCCCTGGGCCAGCAGGCGCTGCAGCTCAGCGCCCTGGGCATGGGCGGTCATGACGATGACCGGCAGCCCGGCGAGACGGCGCTCGGCGCGCAACCGGCGTAGCGCCTCGCGGCCGTCCATGACCGGCATTTCGAGATCCATCAGCACCGCCGCGTAGCGGTCGGCGGGCGCCCCCATCAGTATCTCCAGGGCCGCCAGGCCATCGACCGCAAGATCGACGGAAGCGCCCCAGCCCTCCAGCATTTCGCAGGCCACCTGACGATTCATCTCGTGGTCCTCGACCAGCAGCAGACGCAAGCCGTGCAGGTCGCGCCCCCGGGGCTCGCCCGTCGGCGCCGCCTCCGTCCCGGCCGGCGAGCGGGAGCAGATGCGCTGCAGCACCTGCGGCAGCAGCGGCTTCTGCACCAGCTCGGCGATTTCCGGGATGTCGGTCTCCGCCCGCAGCAAGGCGACATCGGCCGCCGACATCGCCAGCAGCCGCGCCGGCAGCGGCAGCGCCCGCACCCGTGCCGCCTCGATCAGCGCCGCCCCGGCCAGGCCGGGCATATCCCAGTCGAGCAGCAGCAGTTCGTATGGCTCGTCGGTCGCTGCGGCGGCCTGCAGCCGCACCAGTGCCTCGTCGCCGCTGGCCGCCTGGTCGACCCGGCCGCAGCCGGCCGCCCGCAGTATGCCGGCCAGGCTGCTCCGGGCCGGCGCGTAGTCGTCGACGATCAGCGCCCGGCGGCAGACGCAGGCCGCCGGGGCCGTGCCCGGGCCGCCGCCGGCGACCGGCAGGCTGACCTGGAAATGGAACAGGCTGCCGTGCCCGGGCGTGCTCTCGACACCGATCGTGCCGCCCATGGCTTCGACCAGGCGCTTGGAGATGCTCAGGCCCAGCCCGGTGCCACCGTATTTGCGGGTGGTCGCGCCGTCGGCCTGGGTGAATTCCCGGAACAGCCGGCCCAGCAGTTCCTCGCTCATGCCGATGCCCGTATCCTCGACGCCGAAGGCCAGCGTCGCCTGCCCGGCCGGGCGGCCCACTTCGCTGACCGTCAGCCGTACGTGTCCGCGCTCGGTGAACTTGACGGCGTTGCTGAGCAGATTGATCAGGATCTGGCCCAGGCGCAACGGGTCGCCGACCAGTGCCGGCAGGTCGCCCGGCAGCCGGTAGTCGAGGATCAGCTCGACGCCCTTGCCCTCGGCCCGCTGCTGGACCATGAACAGCGCATTCTGGATCAGCGCCTCGAGTTCGAACGGCGTGCGCTCCAGCTCGATCTTGCCGGCCTCGATCTTGGAGAAGTCGAGGATGTCGTTGAGGATGCCCAGCAGCGAGCGCGCCGCCGCGTGGATCTTGGCCACGTACTCGTGCTGGCGCGGCGGCAGGCCCGACTTCATGGCCAGATAGGCCATGCCGAGGATGGCGTTCATCGGCGTGCGGATCTCGTGGCTCATGTTGGCCAGGAAGATCGACTTGGCTTCGGTGGCCACCTCGGCGCGCGCCCGCGCCTCGCGCAACGCCACCTGCGCCGCCTCGCGCTCGCGCAGTTCGGCGGCGACGGCCTCGGCCATGCCGTCGAGCGTGGTGGCCAGCGACTGGATTTCCTCGACGCCATGCACGTCGCCGATGCGCTGGCCGAAGGACTTGCCGGCCAGCATCCGCGCCGCCCGGTGCAGGGTCGTCAGCGGGTCGAGCACATGGCGTTCGAGATAGCGGTAGCAGGCCAGCAGCACGCCGGCGGTCAGCAACAGCAGCAGCAGTTCGGCGAAAATCCAGTCGCGCAGGGCGGCCGAGGCGCGCTCCAGTTCCTGCGCCGTGCGCCGGTCGACCTGCGCGCCCAGTTCCTCGACGGCCAGCGCCAGGTCGGCGCGCAGTTTCAGATAGGGCGCCTGGTGCAGCAGGCGGCTGGCGAATTCGCGTTGCGGTAGTGCTTCCGAGACGAATTCGCCGCTCTCGGGGTCGTAGAGGCCCTGCGTCGCGGCGAAAGCGATCTGCTCGCTTTCCTTCATCCGTTCGCTGAGCTGCTGGATTCGCCGGACCACGGCCTGTTCGCCGGGCTCGAACCCGAGGCGGTCGGCCAGTTCGGCCAGCGGCTGCACCTCGCCGGCGGCCGGCAGGGCATAGGGACGGGTGCCGGCGATCACCTGCTCCCAGAAACTCGGCGTCAGGCCGACCGGGCGCGGCTTGACGCCTTCGCGGATGGCCAGCACGTCGTAGTAATAGATCAGGAAGCGCGGATCGGCCGTGCTGACGTAAGAAGCGACCAGCCGGCCGAGCAGGCCGACTTCGTGATGCACGGCGTTGATCAGCGCCATCGAGTTCTGCCGGTGGCGGCCGGCCTCGCTGGCGGCATTGAAGGCGGCCAGCGCCGCCAGCGTGACGACGGCGATCAGCAGCAGCATCCCGGCCAGGGCCGTGGCGACGGCGACAAACGCCCGGCGCAAGCTGACCCGCCGCGCCGGGGCGACGGGAAACGGGCGTTCGATGATGGATTCCAGCTTGGGCCTCCGGCGCGCCAGGAGCGGCAATTAACTTGCCGGAATCATATGCCAATTTGCTACCAACAGGCGTTCGACATGCACCGAGCGCGGCAATGGTTGGTCAACGGCCGGCGATCGTTCAGAATAGCGGCATGCCCTCTTCCCCTTACGGCCGATGGACAACCTGATCAAGGACACCGCGACGCTGGAGCTGTTCTGCTGGCTGGAGCCCGGCACCGAACTGCCGGGCTGGGACATCCTCAAGGGCAGCCCGTTCGGCAGCACGCTGGCATCGCCCGAGGGCGGCGAGCCGACCCCGGGCGACCAGCTGATCTCGGTGCAGAACTACTTCGCCGAATACCATCTCGAATATTTCCGCCAGCGCCGCTACAACCATTTTCCGAGCCGCCTGCACGCGCTCCTGCTGTTCGCCACCCGTACCGATGCGATGACCTTCCGCCACAAGCACCCGCAGCGCGTGTTCGGCAAGAACCTGGCCTGCGCCCGGACCAAGGGCGCCTACATCTGCTCCTTCCACGACGCCAGCTGGCTCGACTACCTCCGCCTGCCGCACAGCCTGTCGCTGTCCGCCCTCGACGAGGTCGCCGAGCACTACTGGTCAGGGCGCACCGTCGAGGAAATCGGCCTGACCTTCATGAATGAGCCGTGGCCCGAGCCGCCGGTGATCGAGGCGCTGTTCCAGGGCTCGCTGGAGCCGGTCTGGGGCCACCAGCAGTCCGGCTGGCTGCCCGGTTTTCGTTAGGAATCCCCGATGCGTCGTATAGCCCTGATCGCCCTCGTCGTCCTCGCCCTGGCTGCAGTGCTCTTCTGGAGCACCCGGCCCAAGCCGCTCCCGGTCGCACTCAAGGAAGTTGCCGCCGGAACGGTCGAGGCGACACTGG
>DASUZG010000026.1:0-2952 GCA_036376995.1 Azonexus sp.
GAGCGAGGCGCTGATGTTCAAGATCATTCTGGCCGTGATCGGCCGCGACCTCCGCCTGGCCATGCGCCGCCAGGCCGACATCGTCTCGGCGCTGTTCTTCTTCATCATCGTGGTCAGCCTCTTTCCGCTCGGCGTCGGGCCGGAGCCGGACCTGCTGCGCACCCTGGCCCCCGGCGTACTGTGGGTGGCGGCGCTGCTGGCCACCATGCTCTCCCTTCCGCGCCTGTTCGCCGACGACCACCGTGACGGCACGCTGGAGCAGCTGGCGCTGGCGCCACACCCGCTCGGCCTCGTGGTCACCGGCAAGGTGCTCGCCCACTGGCTGGTCTCCGGCCTGCCGCTGGCGCTGATCGCGCCGGTGCTCGGCATCCAGTTCGATCTCTCGACCGAGGCGCTGGTCGTGCTGACCGGCGCCATCCTGCTCGGCACCCCGGCCCTGTCCGGCATCGGCGCCATCGGCGCGGCGCTGACCCTGGGCCTGCGAGGCGGCGGCGTGCTGCTATCGCTGCTGGTGCTGCCGCTGTACATCCCGGTGTTAATATTCGGCGCTGGCGCAGTCGATGCCACGGTGTCCGGTCTCGGGGGGGAAGGGCACCTTTCCCTGCTCGCTGCGCTGACTTTCGCCTCACTCGGCTTCGCCCCCTGGGCGTCGGCCGCCGCCCTGAAGATCGCCCTCGAATGACAGACCGCTTCAATCTCTACCGCTTCGCCTCGCCGGCGACCTTCTATCCGCTGGCCGGCAAGCTGATTCCCTGGTTCGTCGCCGCCTCGATCGTCTTCGGCCTGGCCGGCCTGTGGCTCGGCATGCTGGTCGCGCCGACCGACTTCCAGCAGGGCGAGGGCTACCGCATCATCTTCATCCACGTGCCGGCCTCCTGGATGAGCATGTTCATCTATCTGGTCATGGCCTTCTGGGCGGCCATCGGCCTGGCCTTCAACACGCGGCTCTCGGGCATGATGGCCCAGGCGCTGGCGCCGACCGGCGCGCTGATGGCCTTCCTGTCGCTGTGGACCGGCGCCCTGTGGGGCAAGCCGATGTGGGGTACGTGGTGGGTCTGGGATGCCCGGCTGACCTCGGAACTGATCCTGCTGTTCCTCTACATCGGCTACATGGCGCTGACCGCCGCCATCGACGACGTGCGCCGCGCCGACAAGGCCGGCGGCCTGCTGCTGCTGGTCGGCGTGGTCAACGTGCCGATCATCTATTTCTCGGTGCAGTGGTGGAACACGCTGCACCAGGGGTCGAGCGTCAACCTGGCCAAGTCGTCGATGGCCATGACCATGCTCTGGGGCATGCTGCTGATGGCCCTGTGCTTCTGGATGTATTCGATCGCCGTCGCGCTGGCCCGCGCCCGCACCATCATGCTCGAGCGCGAGCGGCACACCGACTGGGTCCGCGCCGAACTGGCCGGAGAACAAAAATGATCCACTGGAACAGCGTCGGCGATTTTCTCGCCATGGGCGGCTACGGCTTCTACGTCTGGGGATCGTTCGGCCTGACCGTCCTGATCATGGCCGTGGAACCGATCCTCGTCGCCCGCAATCGCAAGAGCACCATCGCCCGCCTGAAGCGCCAGCTGCGCGCCGACGCCCGGGCGGAATACCGGAGTACCGCAGAATGAAGTCCCGTCACAAGAAACTCGCGCTGATCGGCGGCGCCCTGGCCATCGTCGGCATCATCGCCGCCCTGGTGCTGAACGCACTGAACAGCAACATCGCGCTGTACATCTCGCCGACCGACGTCGCCGCCGGCAAGGCGCCGGCCGACAAGCTGTTCCGCATCGGCGGCATGGTCAAGGAGGGCAGCATCGCCCGCCAGGCCGACGGCGTCACCGTCGCCTTCATCGTCACCGACACCGAGCAGGACATCACCGTCAATTACAAGGGCATCCTTCCCGACCTGTTCCAGGAAGGCAAGGGCGTGGTCGCCCAGGGCAAGCTGACGGCGACCGGCACCTTCGCCGCCACCGAAGTGCTGGCCAAGCACGACGAGAACTACATGCCGCCGGAAGCCGCCAAGGCCGTCGGCGACGCCCATGCCCGCGCGGCCGAGAAGAAGGCCGCGGCCGAGGCTGCCGGCGCGGCGCCGGCCCCCACCCCGAAAGCGAGCTACTGAGCATGATCCCCGAACTCGGGCATTTCGCCCTCATCCTCGCCGCCCTGGTCGCCCTGGTCCTCGGCACCCTGCCGCTGATCGGCGCCCATCGCAACCAGCAGGCCTGGATCGCCCTGGCCCGCCCGGCCACCGGCGCGATGACGCTGCTGATCGCCTTCGCCTTCGCCTGCCTGACGCAGGCCTTCGTCGCCAATGACTTCTCGGTGGTGTACGTCGCCCAGCACTCCAACTCGCTGCTGCCGGTCGAGTACCGCGTCGCCGCCGTCTGGGGCGGCCACGAGGGCTCGCTGCTGCTGTGGATGCTGATGCTGGCCTTCTGGGCCTTCGCCGTCGCCCTGCGCTCGCGCCAGCTGCCGGACGCCATGGTCGCCCGCGTGCTCGGCACGCTCGGCCTGGTCGCCTTCGGCTTCCTGCTCTTCATCCTGTTTACCTCGAACCCGTTCGAGCGCCTGCTGCCGGGCGTCGCCGAAGGGCGCGACCTCAACCCGCTGCTGCAGGATCCGGGCCTGATCATTCACCCGCCGCTGCTGTACATGGGCTACGTCGGCTTCTCGGTGGCCTTTGCCTTCGCCATCGCCGCGCTGCTGTCCGGTCAGCTCGACGCCGCCTGGGCGCGCTGGTCGCGGCCGTGGACGACGGCGGCCTGGATCTTCCTGACGCTCGGGATCACCGCCGGCAGCTACTGGGCCTATTACGAGCTTGGCTGGGGCGGCTGGTGGTTCTGGGATCCGGTCGAGAACGCATCCTTGATGCCGTGGCTCGCCGCAACCGCGCTCCTCCATTCGATCAACGTCCTTGCCGCGCGAGGGGCGCTGAAGGCGTGGACGATGATGCTG
>DASUZG010000027.1:0-2462 GCA_036376995.1 Azonexus sp.
GGCGGGTCAGCAATAGCCGGGCGAAAGCCAGGCGTTGCTGCTCGCCGACCGAGAGCACTTTCTGCCAGTCCATTTCGACATCCAGGCCGCCGACGCGGTGGGCGAGGTCGGGCAGGTTGACCCGGGCCAGCAGGGTGAGCAGTTCCTCGTCGGTGCAGGTGAAGTCGCGGTGCGGGTAGAGCAGCTGGGCGCGCAGGCTGCCGAGCAGCATGTAGGGCTGCTGTGGCAGGAAGAGCATGTCGCCGTTGCCCGGGCGGTGGATGGTGCCGCTGCCGGCCGACCACAGGCCGGCGATGGCGCGCAGCAGCGAGCTTTTGCCGCTGCCGCTCTGGCCGACGATCAGCAGGCACTGGCCGGGCTCGATGGCGAACGACAGATTGCGGACCAGGACGCGCTCGCGATTGGGCGTGTGCAGCGTCACATTGTCGAGCTTCACGTGATCGGCCTCGACCGAAACGATGGCCAGCTCGGGGTCGGGGGCTGTGGACGAGCGTCCGCTCAGGGACTGGGCCAGGGTGTCGAGGCGGTCGATGCCGGCCGCGAAGCGGCTCAGGCCTTCGAAATTCTCGATGATCAGGGAAATGGCGTTGAGCACGGCGGCAAACGCCCCGGCCGCCTGTACCGCCCGCCCGACCTCCAGCTCGCCCGACAACACCTGGTCGGCGATGAGGGCGCTGGGGATGATCAGCGTGAGCAGGAAGTAGCCGTGCTGGAACAGGTTGAGCGAAAACTGGGCGCTGATCAGCCGGTTGAAGTTGTTGAAAACCTCGTTGAAGCGCCGCCCGACCTGCTTCAGTTCCTGGCCTTCGCCGCGATAGAAGGCGATCGATTCGGCGTTTTCCCGGATCCGCACCAGGCCGAAGCGAAAATCCGCCTCGCGCCGCAACTGGTTGAAATTGAGCTGCATCAGCCGTTGCCCGAAGACGAAGATCACGATGAACGTGCCGAACAGGGCATAGAAGATCAGGAAATAGACCAGCTCGTGGGAGATCGACCAGAGTACGGTGCTGAAGGCGAGCAGTTGCAGGACCGAGCTGATGATGACCAGCAGGAAATACAGCGAACGCTGGGTGAAGGTGGCGATGTCCTCGGCGACCCGCTGGTCCGGATTGTCGATGCTGTTGTTGGCGTTCAGTTCGTAGAAATGGCGGAAGCTGAAGTAGCGGTCGAGGAAGCGGTGGGTCAGCCAGCGCCGCCAGTGGATGCCCAGCTTGTCGCGGACGAAGAAATAGAAGGCGTAGATCGGCACTGCCGCAATCAGCAGGCCGAGGCACAGCTTGATGGCGGTCCAGAACCGTTGCTCGTCGCGCGCCGCCAGGGCCGAGGTGAATTCGCCGGTCTGCTCGTTGAAGAGCACCGCAAACTGGGTCTGGCCGAGGATCAGGATGACCAGCAGGGCGAGCAGGCCGCGCGCCTTCCACTTTTCCTCGTGCCGCCAGAACAGCGAGGCCAGCGCCCAGAATCGCTTCCATAGTTGCCGAGTGGAATCCATTTTTGTCGCGGGATCCATGCGCCCGGAGAGCGGGCTGTGTTGGGGGAGGGACGACGGAGTGGGAGAGCAAGGGGAGGAGGACTTTTTTTACTCCTCGCGTCCGGTCCCGGTCAAGCCGGCCGGCAAATACTTTCACGCGGCATATGTGGCATGTGGGGTCCGGCCGCGGCGCCGGCCCCGCTGGCAGCGCCTGCGCCGGGGGCGGGACGTATCAGCGGCCGCCGTCCAGCAGGTAATCGACCAGTTCGCGCCACCACGCCGCATCGACCCGCCCCAGCCAGTCGTTGTGGTCGGCGCCGGCTACCGTCCACAGCCGTTTCGGTCCGCCGAGCCCGGCGTACAGGGCGTGGCCGAAGCGCGCCGGGACGATGCGGTCGTTGGCGGCCAGCACCACCGCGCTGCGCCCGCGGTAGCCGGCCAGGCGGGCGGCGCTGTCGTAACGGTCGCGCAGCAACTGGCGCACCGGCAGCCACGGGTAGTGGTGGCGGCCGACGTTGTCCAGCCGGTCCCACGGGGTGATCAGCAGCAGGCCGTCGGCCTCGCCGGCGATGGCGGCGGCCACCGCGGCGCCCAGCGATTCGCCGGCCACCAGCAGCCGCCCGGGAAACTGCCGGCGGGCGGCGGCCAGCGTCGCGGCGGCATCGGCCACCAGCGCCGCTTCGCCCGGCGCCCCGGGGCGCGAGCCGTAGCCCGGGTATTCGGCGAGGAGCACGCGCAGGCCGAGGCCGGCCAGCATCCTCGCGTAGTCGGCGCGATGCCCGGCATGGCCGGCGTTGCCATGGAACAGCAGCAGCGTGGCGCGCGCCGGGCCGGCCGGTTCGCGCAGCAGGGCGCGGTAGTCGGCGCCGTCCGACCACGCTTGCAGGCCGTCGTTGGCGGCCTGGGCGAGCAGCGCCGGGCGCGGCGGGTTGTCGGGAAAATAGAGCAGGTCATCCTGGATCACGGCGAAGCTTCCCCACAGCAGCAACAG
>DASUZG010000028.1:0-19041 GCA_036376995.1 Azonexus sp.
CGCCGCATGAAAAATGTCGGGCGTGAAGGTCAGCGGGAAACGGAAGGCCCGGGCCACCTCGTTGGCTTCCGGACCGAAGCCGAAGCGGCCCTGCATGGCGCCTGACTTGGCATCGCGGATGCACAGCACGACCCGCTTGAAACCCATCGCCCGGTACATCGTCTCGAGGATGATGCGCAGGATGTCGTTGAGCTTGTAGCCATCGACCAGCGTGTTGCTGATGTCCTGGATGCCGGCCGTCAGCACCGCCTGCGCGTCGATCTGGCGCTCGCCGTCATCGTCCGTGCCGTCGCCTTCGCCGGCCAGCGGATCGCTTTCGCCTAGCATCGTGCCGGCCATCGTGTCCGGCTCGTCGCCAGGCATAGCACCACCGGCGCTGCGGGCGAACTGGCGCATCTGTTTGCCGAAGGTCGTCTGCTGCAGGTTGAGATGGATGATGCGGGCGAACTCGCCAACTTCCTCGACGGCCCGCTGCACCGTCTCCTGCACTTCCTTCTGATCCAGCGAAACGGCCGTAGCGAAACGGGCCATGATCCGCTTCAGCTCCCGATCGCGCCCTTCCGGCGTCGCCTGGGCGATCATCGTGCACAATTCGTTGGACAGGCCGGACAACAGCCGCAGCTTGTCCTCCGGCGTGTTCGGCCGCTTGACCTGGCCGGCCGGCAGCGCCCGCATGCTGCCGACGATCAGCGGCGGGAAGCCCCACTGCCGGGCCACGGCAATTCCCATGTCCTCGAACGAGATACCGAGCACCTGCAAGGAAGCCGATTCCTCGCTGCAGGTCTTCTGTTCGATGATGCGGCGGATCTCCTCGGATTCGTCCGGGAAGTAGTACTGCGCCAGCAGGCGGCCGAGGCTGTGGAACAGCGAGCAGATGAAGGTCTGCTCGAGATCGCGCATGTTGGCGACGGCGGCGATGTCCTTGGCCAGGATGCCGGCTAGGTTGGCGCGCAGGAAATCTTCCTTGAGCTGGTTGGCGTTGGCCTTGTTCTGCAGGTGCTCGAACAGCAGCACGGTGATCGCGATGTTGCGCACCGCCTCGAAGCCGAGCACGATCACCGCGCGCGACACGGTACTGATGCTGCCGCCGCCGGCCGGCCGGAAATAGGCCGAATTGACCAGACGGAGAATCTTGTTGGTCAGCGCGAAGTCCTTGAGGATGGAGTTCGACAGCTTGTTGATGCTTTCCGTCTCGCTGTTGGCGATCTTGTTGATGGCGCTGACCGATTCCGACAGTGCCGGGAAGTCGCTCTTGTGCCGCATCCGGCGCAGCAGGAAGTCGAGGGTCGATTGCCGCGAATCGCCCGGCTGCGAACCGTCGTCCTCGGGATCGAGATAGCCGTCGAGCGCTTCGGCGAACTGCGCGGCGCTCTGATAGCGCAGCTCCGGATCGCGCGTCAGGGCCTTGTGCACGATGCCGGCCAGGCGCTCGTCCACGGCCGAACCGGCCGGCAGGCGGATGTCCTCGTTGGCGATCCGGTGCATCACCTGGAACAGGTTGTCGCCACCGACGGCGCGCTGGCCGGTCAGCATCTCGAACAGCACCAGGCCGGCGGAGAAGACGTCGGCGCGGGCGCCGACCTCTCGCCGCTCGATGTATTCCGGCGCCATGTAGGCCGGCGTGCCGCTGTACTCCTGCAGCGACGCGTCCTGGTCGCCGACCCGGGCGGCGATGCCGAAATCCATGACGCGCGGCGTACCGTTGTCGTCGAGCAGGATGTTGGAGGGCTTCAGGTCGCGGTGGATGATGCCTTGAGCGTGGGCATGGGCGACGGCGTCGAGGATCGGCTGCATGATGCTGATCGCCTTGACCGGCGACAAGGCACCGCTGGTGCGCAGGAAGGCGGCCAGATTCTTGCCCGGCACATATTCGAACACCAGGTAAAGATCGCCGTGCTCCTCGCCGGCCTCGTAGATCGGAACGATGTTCGGGTGGCGCAACTGGCTGACCAGGCGGGCCTCCTCGAGCAGCGTCTGGTTCTGTGCCGGCGCCGGGGTCGTGAAATGCACCGTCTTGATGGCAATTTCGCGCTGCAGCTGCGGGTCGAAGCCGAGATATACCGTACTCTGCGCCCCTCGACCGAGTTCGCTGCGCACTTCGAAACGACCAATTTTCCTGCTCATTATTGTTTTATCCAGATCAGCCGCGGAACCCCATCGCCCCCGCCGCACACAACGGCATTCTGCCCAAAATCGGCGGCCAGCGCACAAGCATCTGCTTCTTCCAGCTCCGGCACGAAACAACTTTCCTCGACCGGCCAGGCCGCGTCATCGGCCACGTTCTCGGCGGCGAAAGGTTCGTAGTCGCCTTCGAGCAGTTCGCACTCCAGCTGCGCCTGTCGCTCGGCGTTGCTGTCGCCGCTCAGCGGCTGCGAACCGGGATTGCAGGCGGTGATGATCGCGAAGCAGCGACAGCCTTCTTCCGCCAGCCAGGCGCGCAGGCGCTCGTCGGCGCAATCGAGGCGCAGGTCGACCGGTCCGCCCGGCAGGAACACCCGGTAGGTGGTCGCCCGGTAGGCTGCTTCCAGATCACTCATCGTCGCCCCCGTCGAAATCGGCAACGCCGATCAGCTGCTCGGCAACGCCGACCGGCAGCGCCTCGACTTCCTTCAGCCGGCGCGACAGCTGGCGCGTGCGCGTTTCCGCCTTGCCGATCGAATTGCTCGCCTCGTCGAGCTTCTTGCGCGTATGGGCGAGCGCCTCGCCGAACTTGCCGAACTCGGTCTTGACCGCGCCGAGCACCGCCCACACCTCGGCCGAGCGCTGCTCGATGGCCAGCGTGCGGAACCCCATCTGCAGGCTGTTGAGCATCGCCGCCAGCGTCGTCGGCCCGGCCAGGCTGACGCGGAAGTCGCGCTGCAGCGTTTCGGCCAGCGCCGGGCGGCGCAGCGCCTCGGCGTACAGCCCCTCGACCGGCAGGTAGAGCATGGCGAAATCGGTGGTGTATGGCGGCGCCACGTACTTGTCGCGAATGCTCTTGGCCTCGTTCTTCAGACGCGTCTCGATGGCCTTGGCGGCCTCCTCGACGGCTGCCGGGTCGCCGCGCTCCTGCGCTTCGAGCAGGCGCTGGTAATCCTCGATCGGGAACTTGGCATCGATCGGCAGCCAGACGACGGCGCCGTCGTCCTTGCCCGGCAGGCGGATGGCGAAATCGACCCGCTCGTTGCTGCCCGGCCGGGTGACCACGTTGGCGGCAAACTGGTCGGCTGTCAGCAACTGCTCGAGCAGCGCCGACAGTTGCACTTCGCCCCAGGTACCGCGCGTTTTCACATTGGTCAGCACGCGCTTCAGGTCGCCGACGCCGGCAGCCAGCGTCTGCATCTCGCCCAAGCCGCGATGGACCTGCTCGAGGCGGTCGCTGACCAGCTTGAAGGATTCGCCAAGGCGCTGCTCGAGCGTCGCATGCAATTTCTCGTCGACGGTCCGGCGCATTTCCTCGAGCTTGTTGGCGTTGTCGGCCTGGATCGCCACCAGCCGCCCCTCGACGCTCTGCTTGAGGCGCTCGAAGCGCTCGTCGAGGCCGAGCGAGAAGCGGTTCAGTTCGCGGGCGAAGGCTTCCAGGCGCTCGGCCTGCAGCGCCCCGAACTGGCCGACCTGGGTCGTCACCGCCTGGCTGAGCAGGGTCGCCGACTGGGCCCGCTCCTCGCGGTCGCGGAAAGCCGCCTCGGCATCCTCGCGCCGGCCGCGCGCCAGTTCCTCGCGCAATTCACGTTCAACCCGGGCCAGGCCCTGCTCCAGCGCCGCCCGCAAATCATCGAGCCGCGTGCCGGCGTCATGGTCACGGCTGCGCCACAGCATCACCGCCTGCAGCAGGATGATCACCCCCATGCCGACCCCCAGGGTCAGCCCCATCACTTCGCTCATCGTCGTCCTATCTCAGTGAAAAATCGACCCGCGCCCCCGGCGCGCCGTCTCCGGCATCGGTCTTCGGCGGCACCAGGAACAGGCGCTCCGGCGCGATCCGGCCCTGCTCGATCAGCCAGACCTGGACATTCTCGGCCCGCCGCTTGGCCAGTTGCCGGACATCCTCGTCCTTGACCGCACTGTTGGCCAGGAGCAGCTTCTCCATCTCCTCGACCGGCAATTCCTTCTGCAGGCCGATCATGTTGCGCGGCTTGGGGAACTTGGCTGCCTTGTAGACGCGGGTCAGGTTGAGCCGGTAGTCCTCGTCGGACATCTCCTCGCGCCCGCCCGCGTCGGCATTGTCGGATTTCGCCTTGCGCCACTCGTCGCGCACCGCCCGCTCCATCGCCACGCGCTTCAGGCCCTCGCGATCGGTTTCCGGATCGGCCGAGCCGGTGATCTCCACCTTCAGCGCCTCGCGTTCGGTGAGCGCCTTGGCCAGAATCTCCAGCGTCTTGACCTGGGCCTCGCCGACGCGCGCCCGGCCGGGCGCGAAATCGACCTTGGACAACTCCTCGCCGTCGCCGAACATCGAGCCGAGCAGCGCGAACGGCGAACTCACGGCCTTGACGAACAGATTGACGACGACGCGCACGATCAGGCCGCCGACCGAGAACTCCGGATCGTCGAGGGAACCGGAGATCGGCAGGTTGATGTCGATTTCGCCGCGGTTGTTCTTCAGCAGCGAAATGGCCAGGTTCACCGGCAGCTTGGTGGCATCGGGGCTATCGACCGGCTCGCCGAACGTCAGCTGGTCGATGAACACCTTGTTGTCGGCGGTCAGCAGGTTGTTTTCCAGCTTGTAGGCGAGATCGAGCGACAGCTTGCCCTTCTCGATCGCATAGCCGGCATATTTGCCGGAATACGGCGAGAAGCCGATCAGGTCGACACCCTTCACGCTGGCCTTGAGATCGAGATAGGACTTGGCTGCCAGCGGGTTGAGCTTGCCCTGGATCTGCACCGGCGCCGACTTGGCGTAGGCGCCGCGCAGGTCGAGATCGGCCACCGTGCCTTCGGCCGAGGACAGGCCGGTGACGCGCCCGCCGAGGCGGGTGACGTTGACCGTGTAGCTGGGCTTGACGAAGTAGTCGGAGAAATTGACCGTGCCGTTCTGCAGCGTCACCTTGGCGATCTTCAGCGGCACCGGCGGCTTCGCCGGCGCCTTGGCCGGCGCGGCGGGCGCCGGGGCTGCCGAGGCCACCGGAACCGGCGCCGCGTCCTGGCGGCGGACGATGTCCTGCAGATTGAGGCGCCCCGACTCGTTGAGGATCATGCGGGCGAAGAAATCGCTGAGCGCGATCTCGCCGACGCCGATCGCCAGCGGTTCGAGATTGAAATCGATGCCGCCGAAATATAGCGATTTCCAGCGCAGGAAATCGGTCCGGTTGGCCTTGTCCACCGCCTGCAGGTTGCCCAGCGTGGCCGAGCCGCGATAACCGGCCTTCAGGCCGTCGCTGTCGAGGCGCAGCGTGGCGTCGCCCTTGTTCGAGAACTGCCCGGCGTTCAGCTCGACATTCACCTGCTCGGCAAAATAGGGCTGCAGCGGCAGCAACGGGATGGCCTGCGTTTCCACCGCGAGCGCCAGATCGAGCGGCATCAGCTGCACGCTGCCGCCGACCTTCACGCTGCCCAGCTTGTTGATCTGCGCTGCGAGCTCAAGACGTCCCTTGCTGCCCTTCTCGTTGCTCAGGTTTTCGCCGTGCAGGCGCACGCCGCTCAGTTCCTGGACGGCGACCGACGCGGTGCTGCGATCCTCGAAGCGAAAGGCTAGGTCATCCACAGCCAGGCGCGCCACCCGCGCCGTCCACGGCCGCTGGTCCTCGGCCCGGACGTCGCCGGCGCGAACCGTTTTCAGCACCGGCGAACTGACCCATTCGATCACTCCCTCGCGGTTGCGCAGCATGCGCGCCCGGGTGCCGCGGTTGGCGACTTCGGCGATCTCGATCCGGTGCGCCGGCAGGTCCACCCGCAGGCCCTTGAAGCTCATGCTCTCGCTGCGGAAACGCTCGCCGAGATCGACCTGGTAGGCGATTTCGGCGATCTCGATCGGCTCGGCCAGGCGGCTGTCGATCCGGCCGACCTGCGCCTGCACCGCGCGCAATTCGCCGACCACCGGCTGCGCCGTCGAGTCGTCGCGCCAGCGCACCAGGCCATTGGCCAGCACGAATTCGCCGAGCGACCAGGTCAGCGCCGGAGCGCCCGCCGCTTCCGCCGGCGCCGGTTTTTTGGGTGCGCCAGCCAGGCGGTCGAGCACGGCGAAGACATTGAATTCACCCTGGCGATTGACCCGCAGGCTGGCCTCCAGGCCATCGAGCATGACCCGGCGCACGGCGACCTTGCGATTGATCAGGTCCGCCTCGTCCAGTTCGACGGCCAGTTCCTTCCAGCCGAGCAGCGGCTGGCCGTTGCCCTCGTCGACGGCCAGCGCGGACACCTTGGCGCCGCCGTGCACGGCCAGCGAAAAAACGGCCTCCGAAACTTCCTTGAAGACGATTTTCAGCCCCGAATCGAGGGTCCCGGCCTTGAGCCGCAGCGGCAGCGAAGCCGGCAGGTAGGGCTGCAGTTCGGCCAGGTCGAAATTGTCGAGGTGCAGGTCGAGTTCGCTTTCCAGATGGCCGGCGAACGGCTTGCTGCGCCCCTTCAGATCGACCAGCGAACCGTTGATGCGGGCGGAAAAGCTCGGCTCGACGAAAATCTCGGCCTGGTAGGGCAGGCTGGAGATGAACGGCAGGGCCAGGTTGATGTCGCTGATCTCGTGCTGCACCGCTTTCGGACGGTCGTCGAAGACAATGCGGCCACCAGCCAGTTCGATATTGTTCAGCGAGAAGCGCGGCGTCGTGGACGGCTCTTCCTTGGGCTTGCTCCACTCATCGAGCAGGTCGGAAATGTCGTAGCGCCCCTCGCCTTCGTGCACCACCGCCAGGCGCAAGCCGTCGAGACGGATCGCATCGACCACCAGCGCCGCCTTGAACAGCGAGGCCGTCGACAGATTGACCTGCAGCGCATCGAAGCCGGCCACTTCGCGGCCATCGGCGGCGCGCACCGCCAGCCCCTCGATGCGCGCCGACAGCGCGTAGGGATTGACGGCGACAGCGGCGATGCTGACCTCGCGGTGCAGTTGCTGCGTCAATTGCTTGACCAGTACCGACTTCAGCAGCGGCGGACCGGCAAAATAACCGAGCAGTCCGAACACCATGAAAATTGCCGCCGCCCATATGCCCAGCCGTTTGCTGCGCGGCGATTTCACAAGCATTTCGAGGCGTGATGCACCGTCCCGACTGCTTGCCGAAGCTTCTGCCATGTTAATCTACCGTTGGATTTGGTTCCGAAACAATTTAGCACACCGTCCCAGCGCCCATCGCGGCAATAGTTCATGACCTGGATCATCGAGGAGTTCAAGCGCGGCCTGGCCCAGCTGCAACGTTGGCAGACGTGGGCCGTCATCGGGCTGATCGGTTTTTTCGGACTGCTCGCCTATCTGGTCGGGCGTCAGGCGCTGCGCACCGACTCGGTGCTCACTTTCCTGCGCGTTTCCGCCCATTCCTGCCGCGAACTGACCAACGGCGTCATCATCTTTTTGTTCTGCGGCATGATCTTTTTCCTGTTCTCGGCCGTGCTGGCCCTGGGCGAGCTGCAGCGCTACATCCAGCTCCATCAGCGCGGTGCCACCCACCAGGGACGCCAGGCGCTGCGCCTGGGCTGCGGCTGGGGCGCCTTCGCCGCAACCATCGCCGTCGCCGCGCTCTACTTCTTCAACACCTATTGCCGCTGATCCTGCCCGCGAGCGCCCCGCCGAGCCCATGAAGATACTCATCGTCGAAGACAGCCGCTCCAATCTCCTGCTGCTCACCCAGTACGTCCAGCACTTTGGGGCCACGGCCCTGCCCGCCGAGAACGGCGAGGCGGCGGTGGCCACCTTCGCCCGCGAACGGCCGGACCTGGTGCTGCTCGACGTGGTCCTGCCCGACATCGACGGCTTCGAGGTGGCCCGGCGCATCCGCGGCATGGAGCGCGACGGCGAATGGACGCCGATCATCTTCCTGTCCTCGCTCGGCAAGGACGAGGACATCGAGCAGGGAATCATGGCCGGCGGCGACGACTACCTGCACAAGCCGGTCAGCGAAGTGGTGCTCGGCGCCAAGGTGCGGGCCATGGAGCGCCTGATCCAGATGCGCGGCTCGCTGGTCAAGCTGGCCAGCGAACTCGACAGCGCCAACCAGGAACTGCAGCGCCTGTCGGCCAGCGACGGCCTGACCGGCATCGCCAACCGGCGCTACTTCGACGAGCATGTCGCCCGTGAATGGCGGCGCGCCCGCCGCAATGCCAGCAGCGTGGCGCTGATGATGTGCGACGTCGACCACTTCAAGAAATTCAACGACACCTACGGCCACCAGGCCGGCGACGAATGCCTGCGCCGGGTTGCCGGCGCCATCGCCACCAGCCTCGAGCGCGGCTCGGACATGGCCGCCCGCTACGGCGGCGAGGAATTCGTCGTGGTCCTGTCCGAGACGACGCTGGGCGGCGCCCTGATCGTCGCCGAGAAAATCCGCCACGCCGTGCATGCGCTGCATATCCCGCACGGCGCCTCGAGCTTCGGCCGGGTCACGCTGAGCATCGGCCTGGCCGCCGCCGTACCGGAACTCGACGATCCGTGCGACACCCTGATCGCCGACGCCGACCGCGCCCTCTACCAGGCCAAGCACAATGGCCGCGACCGGGTCTGTCGCGCCGCCACCGCCACGCATTCCTGATCCGCCATGCAGAAAAGATTCACCTCGGTAATCATCGTCGAAGACAACGACATGATGCGCACCATGCTGCGCAGCATCCTGCGCAGCCAGGACTACGACGTCATCGGCGAGGCGCGCAATGGCAACGTTGCGGTGGAAATGGCCGCCCGCCTGAAGCCCGACATCATCTGTCTGGATGTCGTCATGCCGGAGAAGAACGGCTTGCGGGCGCTGGCCGAAATCAAGGCGACACAGCCGGAAATCGCCATCGTGATGATTACCGGCAACGCCGACCAGAACACCGTGCGGCAAGCGATCACGTACGGCGCCAACGGTTTCATCGTCAAGCCCTTCAACACCGCCAAGGTGCTCGACACCCTCGGCGCGGTGAGCGCCAAGCTGCCCGGCAAACAGCGCAATTAACCGGCGACGGCTGGCGGCCGGCTAGAAAACGTTGCGCCAGCCGCGGATGGCGGCGAAGACGGCGACCGGCGAGGCGTCGGTCGCCCCGTGCCGCTGGGCGGCGGCGATCACCGCCGGCTGGCGGCAGCGCAGGAAGGGATTTGTCGCCAGTTCCTCGGCCAGCGTCGAGGGCACGCTCGGCCGGCCGGCGCGGCGCAGCTCGGCGACCCGGGCGATGCGCTCGTGCACGGCCGCATTGTCCGGCTCGACGGCCAGCGCGAAGCGCAGGTTGAGCTCGGTATATTCGTGCGCGCAATAGATCAGCGTCGTCGGCGGCAGCGCGGCGATGATGTCCAGCGAGACGGCCATCTGCTCCGGCGTACCCTCGAACAGGCGGCCGCAGCCGGCACCGAACAGCGTGTCGCCGCAGAACAGGCAGCCATCGGCGAGGTAGGCGAGATGCCCGGCGGTATGGCCGGCCACCGCCAGCACGCGCGCCGTGCTGCCCAACACCATCAGGCTTTCGCCGCCGGAAAGGGGGTGGGTGCGGCCTGTGATAGACTCGGCGGCCGGGGCAAAGACCGGCACCCGGTAGCGCTCCGTCAGTTCGGCGACGCCGCCCTGATGGTCGGCATGGTGGTGCGTGAGCAGGATCCCGGCCAGCGTCAGACCATCGGCCGCCAGCCGGGCAACGACCGGTGCGGCATCGCCCGGATCGACGACGAAAGCCTGTCGATCGCGCTGCAGCAGCCAGATGTAATTGTCCTTGAACGCGGGAATGAACGAGACTTCAAACATACCGGAACTATCGAGCGGGCAGCGCCGGATGTCAATTCCCGGCCTCGACGCCTGGCTCGGTTCGGCCCAGGGACGCTACGTGCTCGACTGGGAACAGCGCGAGCTGGATGCGGCGGTGGCCGACATCTTCGGCTTCAACGCGCTGCAGATCGGCCTGCCGCAATGCCCCTTCCTGCGCGGCAACCGCATTCCGCTGCGGCAGACGGTCAGCGAGTTCGCCGGCAGCGGTGCCGACGTCGTCTGCGACACGACCGCCCTGCCCTTCGCCTCGCACAGCACCGATCTCGTGGTCCTGCCGCACCTGCTCGAATTCAGCGACGATCCGCACCAGGTCCTGCGCGAGATCGAGCGCATCCTGATTCCCGAGGGCCAGGTCATCGTCGTCGGTTTCAATCCGCTGTCGCTGTGGGGCGTGCAACGCCGCTTCGCCCGCAGCGGCGAATTTCCGTGGAACGGTTGCTACCTGTCGCTGAACCGCCTGAAGGACTGGCTGCAGTTGCTCGGCTTCGAAATCGACCGCGGCACGCTCGGCTGCTACGCACCGCCGCTGGACCAGGACAAGTGGTTGCAGCGCTGGCGCTTCATCGAAAATGCCGGGCGCCGCTGGTGGGGCTTTTCCGGCGGCGTATACATCTTGCGGGCGATCAAGCGCACCCACGGCATGCGCCTGATCACCCCCGCCTGGCGCACCCGGGCGGTCACCGCCAAGGCCCTGCGCCCGGTCGTTCAAAAGGAAGGCCATGGCCAGCACTGAAGACATCGAAATATTCACCGACGGCGCCTGCAAGGGCAATCCCGGCCCCGGCGGCTGGGGCGCGATCCTGCGCCGGGGCGCGAAGGAGAAGGAACTGTGGGGCGGCGAGCGGGAAACGACCAACAACCGCATGGAGCTGACCGCCGCCATCCGCGGCCTGGCCGCGCTCAAGCGTCCGGTCGCGGCGCGCGTCTATACCGATTCGCAATACGTGCTGAAGGGCATCAGCGAGTGGATCCACGGCTGGAAGCGCAACGGCTGGAAGACCGCCGACAAGAAGCCGGTCAAGAACGCCGACCTGTGGCAGGAACTCGATGCCCTGGCCCGCCAGCACAAGCTGGAATGGATCTGGGTCAAGGGCCATGCCGGCCATCCGGAAAACGAACGCGCCGATGCCCTGGCCAACCGCGGCATCGACGAACTGAAGAAAGGCTGACATGCGCCAGATCGTCCTCGACACCGAAACCACCGGCCTCAGCCCGCGCGACGGCCACCGCATCATCGAAGTCGCCTGCCTGGAGATGGTCAATCGCCGGCTGACCGGCCATCACCTGCACAAGTACATCAACCCCGAGCGCGAGATCGACGCCGGCGCCCAGGCGGTGCACGGCATCACGCTGGAATTCCTGGCCGACAAGCCGAAATTCGCCGACATCGTCGACGAGTTCCTCGAATTCATCAACGGCGCCGAACTGGTGATCCACAACGCGCCGTTCGACGTCGGCTTCCTCAATGCCGAACTGCGCCGCCTCGACCGCGTGCCGGTGGAAACGCTGTGCAACGGCGTTACCGACACGCTGAAGATGGCCAAGGAGATCCATCCGGGCAAGCGCAACAGCCTCGATGCGCTGTGCGAACGCTACGAGATCGACAACTCCAGCCGCACCCTGCACGGCGCCCTGCTCGACACCGAGTTGCTGGCCGAGGTGTTCCTGGCCATGACGCGCGGCCAGAACAGCCTGATGATCGAACCGGACACGGCACCGCGCCCGCAGCTGGGCGCCGACGGCCAGGTCCGCCAGCGCAAGCCGCTCCTGGTACGCCGCGCCACGGCCGAGGAACTGGCCGAGCACGAGCGCGTGCTGGCCGCCATCGACAAGGAATCCAAGGGCGCCTGCATCTGGCTGCCGAAGCTCGAAGTCGCCGCCTGAGGACGCCGGTGGTTCCGGTCTCGCTGTTTCTCTGGATCGCCGGCGAAATCGCCTGCTACCTGGCCATCGGCCGCCACTGGCTGGGCGCCGGCTGGAGCGGCGCCATTCTCGGCGCCCTCGGCGGCCTGCTCGGCGCACGCGCCGGCATCAACGCGCTGACCTGGCTGTTCGCCACGAGCTACGGCTCGCCGGCCCCGGCGCTCGGCTTCGCCGGCCGCCTGCGCCTGATCGTCGGCGAGTATCTCGCCTTCCTGCTCACCTTCGTCGCCGTGCTGCCCGTCGAACGCCTGTGGATGCCGGCCGACCGGCTGGCGCCGGGAGCCCGCCGGCCGATCCTGCTGGTGCACGGCTACGGCTGCAGCCGCGGCGTCTGGTGGCGCCTGCGCCGGCGTCTGGAAGCCGCCGGCCACACCGTGGCCACGCTCAGCCTGGTGCCGCCCTATACCAGCATGGGCAAACTGGTGCCGCAACTGAACCGGCGCATCGAGGACGTCTGCGCCGCCACCGGCGCCAGGCAGGTGACGCTGCTCGGGCACAGCATGGGCGGCCTCGTCTGCCGCTCTTACCTGGCCCGCCACGGCAGCGCCCGCGTGGGCCGGCTGATCACGCTGGCCACGCCGCATGCCGGCAGCGAGCTGTCGCGCCTGGGTTTCGGCCAGAATGCGCGCGAGATGGAGCCGGGTTCGCTGTGGCTGCGCGACATGGCGCTGGAGCCGGTGACCGTTCCGGCCATCGCGCTGCGCAACCCGTACGACAACTACGTCATGCCGCAGGACAACCAGCGCCTGCCCGGCGCCCGCGACATCGAACTTCCACCGGTCGGGCACATCGCCATGCTTTATGATGACCGGGTGGCGCGAGTCCTGCTCGACGCCTGCCAGAATCAAGGAAAAACCGCATGAACATCCCCGCCGCCGCCCGCGCCCAGGCGCAGGACCTGCTCGATTTCATCGACGCCAGCCCCAGTCCGTGGCACGCCGTGCACGAGTGCGAACAACGCCTGCAGGCCGCCGGCTTCAGCCGCCTGCAGGAAAGCGAGCGCTGGACGCTGGTGCCCGGCGCCCGCCATTACGTGGTACGCGCAGGCTCGTCGATCATTGCCTTCATCGTCGGCAGCGCCGCCAGCGAGGCCGCCGGCCTGACCTTGATCGGCGCCCACACCGATTCGCCGGGCCTGCGCCTGAAGCCGAAGCCGGCCGAGGAAGCGGCCGGTCTGGTCCGCCTCGGCGTCGAAGTCTATGGCGGACCGATCCTCGCCACCTTCGCCGACCGCGACCTGTCGCTGGCCGGGCGCGTCAATGTCCGCAGCGCCGACGGCTTCGAGAGCCACCTGGTGCGCTTCGAGCAGCCGCTGCTGCGCCTGCCCAATCTCGCCATCCACATGAACCGCGAGGTCAACGAAGCCGGCCTCAAGTTCAACAAGCAGACCGAACTGCCGCTGCTGCTCGGCGTCGCCGCCGACGGCGTCACCGCCGAAGCGCGTTTTCGCCAGCCGCTGGCCGACCAGCTGGGCGTCGCCCCGGCCGAGCTGCTGACCTGGGAGCTGGCCGCCTGGGATACGCAGAAAGGCAGCTTCTGGGGCGTCGATGGCGAATTCGTCGCCAACAGCCAGCTCGACAACCTCGCCTCCTGCCACGCCGCACTTTCCGCCCTGCTGGCCACCGAGGCGCCGACCGGCACCCGCCTGGTCGCCCTCTTCGACCATGAGGAAGTCGGCAGCGAGAGCGCCGCCGGCGCCGGCGGCAGCTTCGTCGCCGACGTCGTCGTCCGCCTGGCAGCCGGCGCCGGGCTCGATGCCGAGGACCAGCGGCGGATGCTGGCCAGGAGCTTCTTCATCAGCGCCGACATGGCGCATGCCTGGAACCCCAATTTCCCGGCCGCCTACGAGCCCTGCCACCGCGCCCTGGTCAATGCCGGGCCGGTGATCAAGAGCAACGCCAACCAGCGCTACAGCACCACGGCCGACAGCGCCGCCCGCTTCATGGGCTTCTGCGCCAAGGCCGGCGTGCCCTGCCAGCAGTACGCGCACCGCACCGATCTCGGCTGCGGCAGCACCATCGGCCCGATCGTTGCCGCCCGCCTGGGCATCGCCAGCGTCGACGTCGGCTCGCCGATGTGGGCCATGCACAGCATCCGCGAAAGCGCCGGCGTGTTGGACCATGCCTACATGATCGCCGCGCTGACCGCGGCCTTTGCCGAGTGACCCCATGACCGAGATCCTTGCCCTGCTGATCGGTACCGCCGTCAATGTCTGGCTCTCCTGGCGCGCCCTGCTCGCGCCCGGCGCCCATGGCTTCTACCGCTTCTTCGCCTGGGAGGCGATCCTCGGCCTGATCATCCTCAACCACGAACCGTGGGGCCAGGATCCCTACTCGCCCCACCAGTTCTCGTCCTGGCTGCTGATGCTGCTCAGCCTGGGCCTGGTGCACCTGGGCCTGCGCCAGCTGAAGCGCACCGGCCGGGCCGCCGCCGAGCGCGGCGATGCGACCCTGTACGAATTCGAGAAGACCACCCGCCTGGTCACCACCGGCATCTACGCCCACATCCGCCATCCGATGTACGCCTCGCTGCTGGCGCTGGCCTGGGCCGCCTATCTCCAGCAGCCGAGCCTGACCGGCTCGCTGATCGCCGTCTTCGCCTCGCTGTCGCTGCTGCTCACCGCCAAGGCCGACGAACGCGAATGCCTGGCCTATTTCGGCGCCGAGTATGAAGCCTACATGCGCCGCACCCACCGCTTCATCCCCGGCCTGATTTAGCCGGACGGCGCGCGGCCGGGCCGCGAAAAACCCGCTAGACTGTGGGCTGTCCTGGTTTTCTGCCTTTCGCCCATGGCCCTTGACCACCGTGCCGATGGCATGCCGCGTATCTGGCCGGCCATCGCCTTTCTCGTCGCCGCCCTGATCGTCGTCGCCTGGGCCACCCTGTATGCCCGGCAGACGCTGGAAACCGTCGGCGAGCTGACCGAGCAGCGCAACCGCGCCGCCACCAGCCGCCTGTACCTGGAGCAGACGCTGACGCTGATCAAGGACATGGAGACCGGCGTCCGCGGCTTCCTGATCACCGGCGACGACAGCTATCTCGCCCCCTACCACCAGGCCTCGGCGACGCTGCCCGACAGCCACGCCCGGCTCAAGGCCATGCTCGGCGAAGGCGGTCCCGAAGGGGCCGGGTGGACGGCGCTCGACGGCCAGATCGCGGAGCGGCTGGGGCTGCTGGCGCGCAGTATCGACGGCCGCCGCCAGCGGGGCGAGGAAATCATCCACGACAGCACGCTGCTGACGGCCGGCAAGGCGGCGATGGACCGCGTGCGCCACAGTTTCGCCCGCATCGACCTCGCGCAGCAGGCGCGCATCGCCAGCGTCTCCGAAGCGGTCGCCGGCGCCCGCCGGCAGGCCGACCGCTGGAGCGCGATCAGCGCCGCGCTGAGCTTCTGTTTCATCGCCCTGGCCATCGCCCTGCTGCTGCGCGAGCACATCCTGCGCCGGGCGCTCGAAGCCAGCCTGCGCCGCAGCAACGCCGTGCTCGATGCGCGGGTCGGCGAACGCACCGCCGACCTCGCCCGCGCCCGCGACCGGCTGGCCCGCTTCGCCCTCGAGCGCGAGCGGGCGATCGAAAGCGAGCGCCGCCGTCTGTCGCGCGAAGTCCACGACCAGATCGGCCAGGTATTCACCGCCATCAAGCTGATCGTCGGCTCGCTGCCGCGCACCGCCTTCCCCGAGGGCCAGGAAGCGGCGCTGGCGCAGGCGCTGGAAATGGGCATTGCCAGCACCCGCAAGGTGACCGCCGAACTGCGCCCGCCGCTGCTCGACGACCTCGGCCTGGCTGCGGCCCTCGAGCATTTCGCCGGCACCCTGGCCGGCCACGGCAAGCTGCAGTGCCACGTCGCCGTCGCCGATGCCGAACGCCTGGATGCCGACCAGGCGCTGGCCCTGTTCCGCATCGTCCAGGAAGCGGTGACCAATGTCCTGCGCCATGCCGGCGCCGACCGCCTGGACATCAGCGGCCGGGCAGCCGGCACCGCCTACAGTCTGCGCATCGCCGACAACGGCGGCGGCTTCGCCGGCGAGAGCACGCGCCCCGGCGCCCTCGGCATCGCCGGCATGCGCGAACGGGCCAACCTGCTCGGCGGCGATTGTAAAATCGACAGCAACGCGGCCGGCACCGTAGTCGACATCAGCCTGCCGCTGCATCAAATGGAATGGCCGCATGAACATCCTGCTCGTTGAAGACCATCCGATCTTCCGCTTCGGCGTTCGCCAGCTGATCCGCGAACACTGGCCGGCGGCGCAGTGCGACGAGGCCAGCACCCTGGCCGAGGGCCTGGCCGCCGTGCGCCGCCAGCCCTGGAGCCTGGCCGTGGTCGACCTCAACCTGCCCGATGCCGACGGTATCGAAGCCGTCTCGCAGCTGCTGCGCGCCGCGCCCGGCCTGCGCCTGCTGGTGCTCAGCCTGAACGGCGAAGCCGCCTACGCGCAGCGGGTGCTGCAACTGGGCGCCGCCGGCTACCTGGCCAAGGACCGCGCCGGCGAGGAGCTGGTGGCGGCGATCGGCCGCGTCGCCGACGGCGGCCGCTACATCAGCGCCGCGCTGGCCGAACACCTGGCCAACCTGGTCACCGGCAAGAGCAAGGCGCTGCCGCACGAGGAACTGTCGGCCCAGGAGTATCGCGTGATGCTGCAGCTGGCCGCCGGCCGGCGCGTCGCCGAGATCGCCGAGGGCATGCACCTGTCGCCGAAGACGGTCAGCACCTACCGCAGCCGGGTGATGGAAAAGCTGGCCCTGACCAGCAATGCCGAGCTGGCCCGTTACTGCCTCGCGCACGGGCTGGACATCGAGCAGCCGTAGGCTTTCGCCTACACGCGAATCGGCGGCGCCTTACCGGCGAATCGGCAACGGCCGCTAACGCTGCCGGAAGGCACCCGGCAGACTGCAGGCGTCATCACCCTGCCGCGGGAGCGTGCCATGAAACTGGTCATCGTCGAAGACTCGGAACTGATCCGCCAACAGTTGCTGCGCCTGATCGCCCAGCAACCGGCGATCCAGATCGTCGGCACGGCAACCAACGAAGCCGAGGCAGTGGAACTGATCGAGGCCACGGCACCGGATGCCGTACTGCTCGACCTGGCGCTGGCCAGCGGCAGCGGCCTGCGCGTCCTCGAACGCATCCGCGCCGCCAGCTGCGGCGCCCGCGTCCTGGTCCTGACCAACAACGGCGGTCCGCCGCTGCAGCAGGCCTGCCGGGCGCTCGGCATTTCCGGCTTCTACGACAAGAGCGGCGAAGCCCAGCAATGCCTGGACAAGCTGTTCTCGTGGCTGCCGCGCCAGCCCGACAACGAGGCCGATCGCCTGTCGGCGCTGCGCTCGACCGAATTGCTCGACACCCCGGAACAGGAACGTTTCGACGAGATCGCCCGGCTCGCCGGCGCCATCACCGGCTCGGAAATGGCGGTCATCTCGCTGGTCGACAACGACCGCCAGTGGTTCCTCTCGCACATCGGCCTGGCCCAGCGCGAAACGTCGCGCTCGGTCGCCTTCTGCGCCCACACCATCCTGCAGGACGACCTGCTGGAAGTTCCCGATGCCCGCGACGACCCGCGTTTCGCCGACAACCCGCTGGTCGCCGGGGCGCCGCACCTGCGCTTCTATGCCGGCATGCCGCTGATCCTGCCCTCCGGCGAGGCGCTGGGCACGCTGAGCGTGCTCGACACCCGGCCGCGCCGGCTCGACGCGATGCAGCGCGAGGCGCTGAAGACGCTGACGCGCTGCACCCTTGGCGAAATCGAGCTGCGCCGGCGCATCGTCCACCTGGAAAAGGAAGTGGCCATGCGCCGCGAAGCCGAGGCCCACATCCACCACCTGGCGACCCGTGACGCGCTGACCGCGCTGCCCAACCGGGCCACCTTCCGCGACCGCCTGATCCAGCACGTACGCCGCGCCGAGCGCCAGCGCGGCAGCTTCGCCGTGATGTTCATCGATCTCGACCGCTTCAAGCTGATCAACGACACCCTCGGCCACGACATCGGCGACCGCACCCTGCTCATCGCCGCCGACCGCCTGGCCCTCGCGCTGCGCGACTGCGACACGGTCGCTCGCGTGGGCGGCGACGAATTCGCCATCATCGCCGCCGATCTCGGCGACATCGCCGCCGCCGAGCAACTGGCCGGCGCGCTGATCAACGAACTGTCCGCCACCTTCCTGGTGCACCAGCACCGGCTACGCCTCGAAGCCAGCATCGGCATCGCCCTCTTCCCCGAGCACGGCCGCTCGGCGGATCAACTGATCCGCCGCGCCGACCTGGCCATGTATCACGCCAAACAGAGCGGCGGCGGCCGCGCCGCAGTGTTCAACCGCCAACTCGACGAGCGCGCCGAAGCGGCGCTGGTGCTCGAGAACGATCTGCGCGACGCCATCGACAACGACGAGCTGGTGGTCTTCTTCCAGCCCCAGGCGATGCTGGCCGGCGGCCGCCTGAGCGGCATGGAGGCGCTGGTCCGCTGGCAGCATCCGCATATGGGCCTGCTGGCGCCCGACCACTTCATTCCGCTGGCCGAGGAACGCGGCCTGATGCACGCCATCGGCGACCAGGTCCTCAACCTCGCGCTGGCCCGGCTGGCCGCCTGGGATGCCGAGGGCGTGCCGGTGCCGCGGCTGGCCGTCAATGTCTCGCCGACCGAGTTGCGCGCCGGCTACGTCGAGCGCGTCGAGGCGGCGCTGGCCCGCCACGGCATCGCCGCCGCCCGGCTGGAGCTGGAAATCACCGAGACGGCGCTGACCGCCGACGGCATCGACGCGATGCGTACGCTGAACGCACTGCGCAACCTGGGCATCTCGGTCGCCGTCGACGATTTCGGCGTCGGCTACTCGTCGCTCAGCCAGTTGCGCCGCCTGCCGATCGACGCGCTCAAGATCGACCGCAGCTTCGTCGGCGAAATCGACGTCAGCGCCGAGGACGCGGCCATCATCAAGGCAGTGGTGACCATGGCCAAGGCGCTCGGCCTGCGCACCATCGCCGAAGGCAACGAGACGCTACAGCAGCGCCTGGCCCTGGCCGATCTCGGCTGCGACTGCGTCCAGGGCTACCTGCTCGGCCGGCCGATGCCGGCCGCCGACGTCGCCGGCTGGGTCGCCGCCTTCGAAGCGACGCCGGCCTGCTGCTGATGCCGCCGCTAGTTGAGTGCCCGGGCCGGCACAGGCGCCAGCGCCATGCCGCTGCCGACGCGACGCCGCTCGATGAACAGGCTGCCCGGCGGCGCCTCGCCGCCCGGCCACTTGGCCCGCTTCTTCGCCTGCTTCTTGGCGATCG
>DASUZG010000029.1:0-6268 GCA_036376995.1 Azonexus sp.
AACAGGTCGGAGCCTTTCTTCTGCGCCATCAGGCGCAGAAGATCGTGCATGAATTTCATTGCCTGATCGCGTTCCATGGATTCCCCTCGTGATTGGTCGCCGGTGCTGGATCAGCCCGGGAAGGCGTCCTTGTTGGCCGCCTTGTTGCGGGCTTCGGCGCTGGACACGATATTGCGGCGGACCATGTCGAGCAGGTTCTGGTCGAGCGTCTGCATGCCGAAGTTCTGGCCGGTCTGGATCGCCGAATACATCTGCGCCACCTTGTTCTCGCGGATCAGGTTGCGGATGGCCGGGGTGCCGATCATGATCTCGTGCGCCGCGACGCGGCCGCTGCCGTCCTTGGTCTTCAGGAGCGTCTGCGAGATGACGGCGCGCAGCGACTCGGAGAGCATCGAGCGGACCATTTCCTTTTCCGCCGCCGGGAAGACGTCCACCACGCGGTCGATGGTCTTGGCCGCCGACGAGGTGTGTAGGGTGCCGAACACCAGGTGGCCGGTCTCGGCCGCGGTCAGCGCTAGGCGGATGGTTTCCAGGTCGCGCATTTCGCCGACCAGGATCACGTCCGGATCCTCGCGCAGCGCCGAGCGCAGCGCGTTGGAGAAGGACAGCGTGTGCGGCCCGACTTCGCGCTGGTTGATCAGGCACTTCTTCGATTCATGGACGAATTCGATCGGGTCCTCGACGGTCAGGATGTGGCCGTAGTCGTTCTCGTTGATGTGGTTCACCATCGCCGCCAGCGTCGTCGATTTGCCAGAGCCGGTCGGCCCGGTGACCAGCACGATGCCGCGCGGGAATTCGGAGATGTCCTTGAAGATCTTCGGGCAGTTCAGCTCTTCGAGCGTCAGCACCTTCGACGGAATGGTCCGGAACACGGCGCCGGCGCCCCGCTGCTGGTTGTAGGCATTGACCCGGAAGCGGGCGAGGTTGGGAATCTCGAAGGAGAAGTCGCATTCGAGCGTTTCCTCGTACACCTTGCGCTGGCCGTCGTTCATGATGTCGTACACCATGCCGTGCACATCCTTGTGCTCCATGGCCGGCAGGTTGATGCGGCGGACATCGCCATGCACGCGGATCATCGGGGGTAGTCCGGACGACAGATGGAGGTCGGAGGCCTTGTTCTTGACGCTGAAGGCCAGCAGTTCGGTGATGTCCATGCGGATCGTCCTCGGGGCGCGGTATACTTGGATTTATCAGGGATTCCAAAGGGATTATGAGCGCAATCGTCGGCAACCTGCAAGCCGTCCTCGCCCGAATTGCCGACGCCTGCGGGGTTGCCGGCCGTTCGCCGGAAAGCGTGCGGCTGCTGGCCGTCAGCAAGACCTGGCCGGCGGACTGCGTACGCGCGGCAGCCGCAGCCGGGCAACGCGCCTTCGGCGAAAACTACGTGCAGGAAGGCGTCGCCAAGGTGGCCGCGACCACCGGCCTCGATCTCGAATGGCATTTCATCGGCCCGTTGCAGAGCAACAAGACCCGGGCCGTCGCCGAGCATTTCGCCTGGGTCCATTCCATCGAGCGGCTGAAGATTGCCGAGCGCCTGGCGGCCCAGCGCCCGGCCGGCCTGCCGCCGCTGCAGGTGTGCGTCCAGGTCAATGTTTCCGGCGAAGCGAGCAAGAGCGGTTGCCGCCCGGACGAGGCCGCGGCGTTGTGCCGGGCGGTTGCCGCCTTGCCCAACCTGCAGTTGCGCGGCCTGATGGCCATCCCCGAACCGGCGGACGACGAAGCGGCCCGGCGCGCCCCGTTCCGCCAGCTGCGCGAACTGTACGACCAGTTGCGGGCCGCCGGCCTGCCGCTCGACACCTTGTCCATGGGCATGTCCCATGATCTCGAAGCCGCCGTCGCCGAAGGCGCGACCATCGTCCGCATCGGCACGGCCATTTTTGGCGAAAGACACTACACATCATGAAAATCACTTTCCTCGGCGGCGGCAACATGGCCAACGCTCTGATCGGCGGCATGCTCAAGCGCGGCTTCGCCGCCGCCGACATCACCGTCGTCGATCCCGGCCAGGAAGCCCGCGAACGCCTGCAGCAGGCCTACGGCGTACGCTGCCTCGACTCGGCGACGGCGCTCGACGAGGCCGGCGAGCTGCTGGTGCTGGCGGTCAAGCCGCAGCAGATGCGCGATGCCTGTGCGCCACTGGTCGGCAAGCTCGGGACGGCGCTGGTCGTCAGCATCGCCGCCGGCCTCGACCTCGCCACGCTGTCGCGCTTTCTCGGCGGCCACCTCCGGATTGTCCGCTGCATGCCCAACACGCCGGCCCTGATCGGCGCCGGCATCACTGGCCTCTGCGCCCTGCAGGAAGTCGACGCGGCCGGCCGGGCAGCCGCCGACCGGGTGCTGGCCGCCGTCGGCAGCACCGTGTGGATCGACGACGAGGCGCGGATGGACGGCGTCACCGCCCTGTCCGGCAGCGGTCCAGCCTATGTCTTCCTGTTCATCGAAGCGCTGCAGCAGGCGGCAGCCGACCTCGGCTTCACTCCCGAACAGGGCCGCCAGCTGGCCATCGAGACGGTCCAGGGGGCCGCCGCGCTGGCGGCGCAATCGAGCGAACCGGCGGCGGTGCTGCGCGAACGGGTCACCTCCAAGGGCGGCACCACCGAGGCGGCGCTGCGCGCCATGAGCGAGGCCGGCGTCAAGGATGGCATCGTCGCCGGCGTCAAGGCTGCCGAAGCACGCGGCCGCGAACTCGGCAAGCTGCTCGGGGCCGGCTGATGGAAGCCCTCTTCTTCCTGATCAACGCCGTCGTCAGCTTCTTCACGACGCTGTTCCTGCTGCGCTTCCTGATGCAGCTGATGCGCGTCTCCTTCGCCGGCCAGATCGGCGACTTCGTGGTCAAGCTGACCAACTGGGCGGTCAAGCCGCTGCGCCGGATCATTCCCGGCCTTGGCGGCATCGACTGGGCCAGCCTGCTCGCCGCGCTGGCGCTGCAGCTGCTGCTGGCCGGCATCATCGTCGGCCTGTCGGGCGCCCCCTTTGCCGGCGACGCTCTCGGCAGCGGCCTGATGATCCTGATCCTGGCCCTGCGCGGGCTGGCCCGCCTGGCCGTCTACATCATGATGGGCGCGGTGATCCTGCAGGCAGTGCTGTCGTGGATCAATCCCTATTCGCCGGTGGCGCCGCTCGCCCATCAGCTGACCCGGCCGCTGCTCGCGCCGATCCGCCGCCTGGTGCCGACCATTTCCGGCATCGACCTGTCGCCGCTGGTGGCCATCCTGCTGCTGCAGGTCCTGCTGATGTTCCTGTGAGCGAGTGGTTCCGGGTCGGCAGTGACGGCGTGATCACGCTGACCCTGCACATCCAGCCCGGCGCCCGTACGACGGAATGCGCCGGCATGCACGGCGACGCCCTGAAAATCCGCCTGGCCGCCCCGCCGGTGGACGGCAAGGCCAATGCCGCGCTGATCGCCTTCGTCGCCGAACGCCTCGGTTGCGGCCGCAGCGACGTCATCCTCAAGAGCGGCCAGACCTCGCGGCGCAAGGTGCTGGCGGTCAGCGGCAGCACGCCGGAAGCCGTGGCACGCCTGGCCGCGTCAACGTAAAAGGGCGGGAAAACTCCCGCCCTCGATCGCCGGCAATCCTGCCGCTTATTTCTTTTTGGCAGCCGCCGCCGAGGCATCGCCCACCGTTAGTTCGCCGCGCAGCTTGGCGATGCTCTTGTCGCCGAAGCCCTTGATTTCCTTCAGGTCATCGACCGACTTGAACGGCCCGTTCTTGTCGCGGTAGTCGACGATCGCCTTGGCCTTGCTCGGACCGATGCCCTTGACGGCATTGAGTTCGTCGACCGTAGCCGTGTTGAGATTGACCGCCGCCACGGCCAGGCCGATGCCGGCCACGAACAGCGCGATGCTCGACAGGATGCGTTTCATCGGGTACTCCTCCAGTAGTAAAGGGTCTTGCCAGAATGAAAGAAAATGCCGCGCCGCCCAGTCTCCCGGGCGGGCGAATTATTCTAAATCAATATGACAAAACACTAAACCGGGAGCACCCCGGGAAGCTACCCGGCAAACACCACGCGCCCGCCGACCAGCGTTGCCTTGACCTTGCCGGTCAGCATGTGGCCGAGCCAGGGCGAGTTCTTGCCGCGGCTGCGCAGGCTCTCGGCGGTCAGCTGCCAGTCGGCGGCCGGATCGAAGATGCAGACGTCGGCGATGGCGCCGGGTGCCAGATGTACCTCGTCGAGACCGAGAATCTCGGCCGGCGCCGCAGTGATGCGGGCCACCGCCCGCGCCAGGTCGACGCCGGCTTCCGCTGCCCATTTCAGCGTCAGCGGCAGCAGCACTTCGAGGCCGGTGGCGCCCGGCTTGGCTTCACCGAACGGCAGCAGCTTGTCGTCGGCACCGACCGGCGTGTGATCCGAGCAGATCGCCGCCAGGCCGCCGGCCACCGCATCCGACAGGGCCTGCCGGTCGCGCTGGGTGCGCAGCGGCGGCACGAAGCGGGCATGCGGATTGAAGAAGCCGATGTCGTTGTCGCTGAGCAGCAGGTGATGCACGCCGACATCGCAGGTCAGCGGCAGGCCTTCGGCCTTGGCCTGGGCGACCAGCGCCGCACCGGCCGCCGACGACAGTCGGGTCAGATGCACGCGGCAGCCGGTATCGCGCACCAGCTGGACGATGGTGGCGATGGCGATGGTTTCGGCGGCGACCGGAATGCCGGCCAGGCCGAGGCGGCTGGCCACCTCGCCCTCATGGGCGATGCCGTTGCGCGCCAGCCAGTAGTCCTGCGGCTGCAGCCAGACCGCGAAATCGAACGTGGCGGCGTATTCCATCGCCCGCAGCAGAGCCTCGGTATCGACCACCGGCACCATCGCCTGCGAGAAGGCGACGCAGCCCGCCTTCTTCAGGCCGGCCAGTTCCGACAGGCGCTCGCCCTTGAGACCCAGCGTCAGGGCACCGAGCGGCAGCACGCGCGCCTTGCCGATCTCGGCGCCACGATGCACCAGGCGGTCAGCCAGTTCCGGCTCGTCGAGCGGCGGATCGGCATCGGGCGGCACGACTACCGAGGTCACGCCACCTGCAACCGCAGCGGCCAGTTCGGCCTCGATGCTGTTCAGGCGGGCGCCGAGGTCGATCAGACCGGGGCAGACGACGCAGCCCGCGGCATCGATGGTCTGGCCGCCGGCAAAACCGGCCGGCGCTTCGCCGAGGCCGGCCACCCGGCCGTCGACGATGAACAGGGAGGCAACGCGGTCGGTGCCGTTCTTCGGGTCGATCACCCGGCCGTTCTTGATTTCGATATTCATGTGATCAGTTCCCTGCAACGATACTCATGACGGCCATGCGCACGGCAATGCCGAAGGTGACCTGGGGCAGAATCACGGCCTGCTGCCCGTCGGCCACTGCCGAATGAATCTCGACCCCGCGGTTCATCGGCCCCGGGTGCATGACAATGGCGTCGGGCTTGGCCAGCGCCAGCTTCTGTGGCGTCAGGCCGAAATGGCGGAAATACTCGCCGGCCGACGGCAGCAGCGCGCCGTTCATGCGCTCGTTCTGCAGGCGCAGCATGATGATCACGTCGCAGTCCTTCAAGCCTTCGTTCATGTCGTGGAAGACATGCACGCCGAGCTTGTCGAGATGCTTGGGCAACAAGGTTTCCGGGCCGATGGCGCGGACTTCCGGGACGCCGAGCGTGGTCAGCGCGTGGATGTCGGAGCGGGCGACGCGCGAATGCAGGATGTCGCCGACGATGGCCACCCGCAGCTGCGTGAAGTCCTTCTTGTAGTGGCGAATCGTGTACATGTCGAGCAGGCCCTGCGTCGGGTGGGCATGGCGCCCGTCGCCGGCATTGACCACATGCACGTCGTCGCGGCCGATGCGCTGCAGGTGCTCGGCGATCAGGTAGGGCGCGCCGCTCGATGCGTGGCGGACGACGAACAGGTTGGCGTGCATGGCGCACAGGTTGTCGATGGTATCGAGCAGCGTTTCGCCCTTGCTGGCCGACGACTTGTTGATGTCGAGGTTGATGACGTCGGCGGAGAGGCGCTTGGCGGCGATCTCGAAAGTGGTGCGGGTGCGCGTCGAATTTTCGAAGAACAGGTTGAAGACACTCTTGCCGCGCAGCAGCGGCACCTTCTTCACGTCGCGTGCCGAAACCTCCATGAAGGAAGCGGCGGTATCGAGGATCTGGGTCAGGATACCCTTGGGCAGGCCTTCGATGGACAGCAGGTGGGCGAGTTCGCCATTCTTGTTCAACTGCGGGTTATGCATGCTCCAGCCTCCAGGCGAGTTGACTGTCATCCTTGCGTTCGAGAACCAGGCTCTGCCCCACGT
>DASUZG010000030.1:0-5562 GCA_036376995.1 Azonexus sp.
CCGAATGGCATCTGGCCCGCGTCGATTTCGCCGGCGGCGGCCTGTGGACCCGCGACCGCGGCCTGCCGGCCGGTCGCCGCGTGCGCGTGCGCGTGCTGGCCCGCGACGTCAGCCTGGCCATCGCCGAGCCGGGGCCGAGCAGCATCCAGAACTGTCTCGACGGCACGGTCGATTCGCTGGGCGACGACGAACATCCCGGCCTCGTGCTGGTCCGCGTCGCGGTCGGCGAGAGCCGGCTGCTCGCCCGCCTGACCCGGCGCTCGGCCGCCCAGCTCGGCATCGCGCCGGGCCTGGCGGTGCGCGTGCAGGTCAAGTCGGTGGCGCTGATGGAATAGCGCCCGGCGACGGGCATGGCTATTGCTGCCTGGGGGCTGGCATCCGCCCCTGTGTAGCCTTTACGACAAACGCCATGAAAATCGCCATTGCCACCAAGCAGTTCCGTGAAGTCAGCGGCCATGCCGGCCAGTGCCGCCACTGGCTGCTCTACGACCTGTCGGCGCACCGCGCCGGCCAGTTGCTGCCGGCGCCGCAGCCGGTCGAACTGCAGCGCGAGGAAGTGCTGCACACTTTCGCGGACGACCGGGTGCATCCGCTCGACGGCATCGACCTGGCGGTCGTCGCCAGTGCCGGCGACGGTTTCATCCGGCACATGAAGAAACGCGGCTGCGACGTGCTGCTGACCGGCGAGAGCGATCCGGCCACGGCCATCACCCGGATCGTCGCCGGCGAGGCGCTGCCCGATCCGCGCTTCGACCTCACCACCTCGCTGTGCAAGCTGCGCGACCTGTTTTCGCGCCACTGAACGGCTGCGGCGCTAGCCGAGCAGTTTCTGGATGAAGCCTTCGACGTAGGCCGGGCGCAGCGGCTTGATGATGTAGCCGACGGCGCCGAGGCCGGCCGACTGGGCGACCAGCTTCTTGTCGGCGCAGCCGGTGATCATGATGACCTTGGTTTCCGGCGAGACTTCGACGATCTTGGGCAACGATTCCATGCCGTCCATCACCGGCATGTTGATGTCCAGGCACAGCACGCGCGGCTGGTGGGTGCGCGCCGCCTGGATCGCCTCGGCGCCGTTGGCCACCGACTGCACCACCTGCAGCCCGCATTCCTCGAGCAGGCCCTTGAGCACCAGGCGCACCGAGCCGTTGTCGTCGGCGATCACCGCCGTGCCGCGGCGGGCGCGCGGCTGGCCGGCGGCCCGCAGCACCTTCGAGTCGGCGGCGGTATGGTTGGCTTTCTGGCGGGTCTGCTCGACGGCGCGCAGCTCGTCGATGATCTGGCGCTGGCCGAAGGGCTTCCGGATGAAGCCGGAGGCGCCGGCATCGGCGGCGGCGGCTTCGACGCCTTCTTCGTGCGAGGCGGTCATGAACACCACGTCGATTTCCGGCGCCTCGGCATGGATGGCGCGCAGTACCGACAGGCCGTCGCGGCCGGGCATGTGGTAATCGAGGCAGATCAGGTCCGGCTTGGCCTGCTGAATCTGCGCCTCGATGCCCTCGCCGTCGGCGAAGGTGCCGATCACCTCATGACCGGCGCCGGCGAACAACGCCGCCAACACTTTGCGCATCGACACGTTGTCGTCGATGATCATGATCCGCATGCTGCCAACCCCTCCGTTACCTCGGCTTCCGGCCCGGATTTTAGCAGAACGGCGGCCGCCCCCGGCGCTCAGGCCGGGCTGTTGCGGCTTTGCTTGAGGACCGCGAGGAATTCGGTGAAGGAGGTTTCGCGGACCGTCATGTCGGCGAGCGTCACGCGCAGGTCGAAATTGGCCAGCTCGCCGTCGCGGGCCCGCGCCGCGTCGCGGCCGGCCAGCGGCACGGCATGCGGCGAAACGTGGGAACGGTGCGGGGCGGGAGTCATCGGCGGCGGACTTTCGATCGGGAACGGCTTCATTGTGCCGGGCACCGCCGCCTGGGGACGTGAGCGATTTCACGCCGCCGGCCAGTTTCTCCCCGGCGGCCCGCGGCCGGCTCAGCCGAGGCCGGCGGCCAGGAAATCCATCAGGACGCGCACCCGGTGCGGCACGTGGCGGTTGCTCGGGAGCATCGCGTAGATGCCCAGTTCCGGCACCGGGTAGTCGGCGAGGATGGGTTCGAGGCGCCCGGCGGCCAGCAGCTCGCCGATGATGAAATCCGGCTGCAGCGTGATCCCGAGGCCCTGGGCGGCGGCTTCGCCGAGCACGTCGCCGTTGTTGGCATGCAGGCGGCTGCGCACGGGAAAGGCGGCCAACTGGCCGTCGACGGTGAATTGCCATTGCTGCGGCGCGCCGCCGGCGGTGTAGCCGAGGCATTCGTGATGGATCAGCTCGGCCGGATGGCGCGGCCGGCCGTGGCGTGCCAGGTAGTCGGGCGCCGCCACCACCTGCATGCGGCTGGCGCCAATGCGCCGCGCCACGTCGCCGCTCTCCAGCCGGCGCGTGATGCGGACCGACAGGTCGATGCCCTCCTCGATCAGCTTGACCCGGCGGTCGCTGTAATCCATGTCCAGGCCGACTTCCGGATAGCGCCGGGAAAAGTCGAGCAGCAGTGGCGCCAGGCGCTTCAGGCCGAAACTCAGCGGCAGGCTGATGCGGATGTTGCCGCGCGGCGCCAGGCGCTCCTCGGCGACATCGGTTTCGGCCGCTTCGACGAGATTGAGGATGACCCGGCATTTCTCCAGGTAGGCGGTGCCGGCCGAGGTCAGCGCCAGGCGGCGCGTGCTGCGCACCATCAGCTTGACGCCGAGATGGGCTTCGAGCGCCGCGATCTGCCGCGTCACCACCGAGCGGGCCAGGCCCGCCTGCTGTGCGACAGCGGCGAAGCTGCCGAGTTCGGCGACGCGGACGAACAGGTGCATCGCATCGAGACGGTCCATTGTTGCATCCTTGGCAATAATGATTTGCACATTGTCGGCTATTTCGCTGCAAAAAGGCGGACTACAGTTCGTCCATGCCATCCGGAGTCTTCGCCATGCCCCTTGCCCCGCTCTTCGTCCCCCACGGCGCGCCGACCTTCGCGCTGCGCCCGGGTGCGGCCGGCGCGGCGCTGGCGGCGACCGCCGCCGCGCTGCCGCTGCCGCGCGCCATCGTCATCGTCAGCCCGCACTGGGAAACCGACGTCGCCACTGTCGGCAGCGCCGACCGGCTGGAGACCATCCACGACTTCAGCGGCTTTCCCGAAGCGCTGTACCACTTGCGCTACCCGGCCAGCGGCTGCCGCGAAGCGGCCGACGAAGTCATGACCACGCTCGCCGCCGGCGGCGTGCCGGTGCGCGAGGATGCCCGGCGCGGCCTCGACCACGGCGCCTGGATTCCGCTGCGCCTGATGTTCCCCGACGCCCAGGTGCCGGTGGTGCCGCTGTCGCTGCCGCGCCAGGGCGGCGCCCAGCGCGCCTGGCTGCTCGGCCGGGCGCTGGCGCCCCTGACCGGGCGCGGCTTCCTGGTCGTCGCCTCCGGCAACGTCACCCACAACCTGCGCGATTACCAGCTGGCCGGCCGCCTGTCCGGCGGCCAGCCCCCGGCCTACGTCCGCGAATTTCCCGAGTGGCTCGCCGCCCGCCTGGCCGCGCGCGACCTGCCGGCGCTGCTCGACTACCGCCGCCAGGCGCCGGGCGCACTGCAGGCCCATCCCAGCGACGAACATTTGCTGCCGCTCTTTGTCGCACTCGGGGCCGCCGGCGACGGCGCCACCGCCCACCGCTTCCATGCCGGCACCGACGATTACGTGATCGCCATGGACGCCTACACCTTCACCCCAAACTCCGGAGGCCACGCATGACCCGCCGCTACACCCCCACCGCCATCACCCTGCACTGGCTGATGGCCCTGCTGATCTTCGGCCTGCTGGCGCTCGGCTTCTACATGCAGGACCTGCCGCTGTCGCCGGAGAAGCTGAAGCTCTATTCCTGGCACAAGTGGGCCGGCGTCACCGCCTTCGTGCTGGTCCTGGCCCGCCTCGCCTGGCGCCTGACGCACCGGCCGCCGGCGCTGCCCGAGAACATGCCGAAAGTCATGCAGCTGGCGGCGCACGCCGGCCACCTGGCGCTCTACGCGCTGATGCTGGCGATTCCGCTGTCCGGCTGGCTGATGAGTTCGGCCAAGGGCTTCCAGACCGTGTGGTTCGGCGTCCTGCCGATCCCCGACCTGCTCGCCAAGGACAAGGCGCTCGGCGACCTGCTGCAGACGGTGCACATGAGCCTCAACCTGCTGTTCGTGGTGGTCATCGCCGGCCACGTCGGCGCCGCCCTGAAACATCACTTCATCGACAAGGACGACATCCTGACCCGCATGTTGCCCGCCCACGCCAAGGAGAACTGACATGAAACGCCTCGCCCTCACGACCGCCCTCGCCCTGGGCTATGCCCTCTCGGCCCAGGCCGTCGAATACAGCCAGGTGCAGGCCGACAAGAGCAGCGTCGCCTTCGTCTACAAGCAGATGGGCGTCGCCGTCGACGGCCGCTTCAAGAAGTTTTCCAGCCAGCTGAGTTTCGACCCGGCCAAGCCGACCGCCGGCAAGGCCGTGATCGACGTCGATCTGGCCAGCGTCGACACCGGCGCCGCCGAAGGCGACGAGGAAGTCGCCGGCAAGCCGTGGTTCAACACCAAGGTCTTCCCGACCGCCCGCTTCGTGTCCGGCACCGTCAAGCCGCTCGGCGGCAACCGCTACGAAGTGGCCGGCCAGCTGAGCATCAAGGGCAAGACCCAGGAGGTCGTCGTCCCCGCCACGTTCACGCCGCAAGGCAACAGCGGCGTGTTCGACGGCAGCTTCACCATCCGCCGTGCCGACTTCGCGGTCGGCGAAGGCAGCTGGGCCAAGTTCGACATCGTCGCCAACGACGTCCAGATCAAGTTCCGCATCACTGCCAGCAGCAAATAACCCAACCACCACCGGAGATCACCATGCAGAAACTGTCCACGCTGTCCGCCGCCCTCGTCCTCGCCGCCGCCATCGCCACCCCGGCCCTGGCCGCACCGGAAACCTTCGCCGTCGATGGCACCCACACCTTCCCGCGCTTCTCGTACAGCCACTTCGGCTTCTCGACCCAGCTCAGCCGCTTCGACAAGACCAGCGGCAAGGTCGTCCTCGACAAGGCGGCCCGGACCGGCGCCGTCGACATCGTGATCGACACCCGCTCGGTCAACACCGGCTACAGCACCTTCAACGAGCACATCCAGGGCGAGGATTTCCTCGACACCGCCAAGTACCCGACCGCCACCTTCAAGTCGACCAAGGTCGTGTTCGACGGCGACCAGCCGGCCACCATCGAAGGCAACCTGACGCTGAAGGGCGTGACCCGGCCGGTGACGCTGACGGTCAGCTCGTTCAAGGCCATGCCGCACCCGATGCTGAAGAAGGACGCGATCGGTGCCAACGCCTGGACCGTCGTCAAGCGCTCCGAATTCAACGCCGGCAAGTACGCGCCGAACGTGGGCGACGACGTGCGCATCGACATCGCCATCGAAGCAATCAAGGAATAAAGGCCCGCGCCGATGGCCGACCAGCCGGGATTCGGCTGGCCGGCCGTCTTTTCTGTTGCAATGCACCAAATTTCCTGCAAACTAGACAGACTCATTCCCCACGC
>DASUZG010000031.1:0-11134 GCA_036376995.1 Azonexus sp.
AACCATCGGCCACATCTTCGTCGAATTCGACAAGAGCGGGCTGATCGAGCGTCAGCGCGAACTGCTGCAGCGCGGCCTGACCATCGTGCTGCTCGGACTGCTGGTGCTGGCAGCGCTGGCCATCGCCATGGCCGACAACCTTGCCCGTCCGTTGATGCGCCTGGTCCAGGCGGTCGGGGCAATGTCGACGGGCCGCCTCGACACCCGCGTGGCCGAGGGCTCGAGCGGCGAGCTCGGCGTCCTCGAACGCGGCTTCAACGAGATGGCCGGCCATATCGAGGAAGCGCACCAGTCGCTGCAGGCGCGCATCGAGGAAGCGACCGCGCAACTTGCCTACCAGGCGCGGCACGATGTGCTGACCGGCCTGTACAACCGCCGCGAATTCGAACATCGGCTGGAAAAGGCGCTGGAATCGGTGCATGCCGGCGGCGACGAGGGAGCCGTGCTGATCATCGACCTCGACCGCTTCAAGCCGGTCAACGACGCCTGCGGCCACCTCGCCGGCGACGAGCTGCTGCGCCAGATTGCGCTGCTGTTCCAGGGGCGCCTGCGCGAGGAGGACACGCTGGCCCGCCTCGGCGGCGACGAGTTCGGCGTGATCCTGGCCAACTGCAGCGGCAACCGCGCCCGCCAGGTCGCCGAGGATCTGTGTGGGCTGGCCGGCGCCTTCCGCTTCATCTGGCAGGACCGGGTCTTCGCCATCGGCGCCAGCATCGGCCTGACGCCGCTCAACCGGCGCGTCCGCCACGTCAATGAAATCCTCGCCGCCGGCGATGCCGCCTGCTATCGGGCCAAGGACAGCGGCCGCAACCAGGTCTGCGAACAGGAAGCGCGGACCCCGCCGGAGCGCCGCCTCGAGGGCAGCGGCTGGGCCGGCCGCATCACTGGGGCGCTGGCCGCCGGCCATCTGCAGATCGACGCCATGCCGCTGACCGCGCTGCAGCGCGAACGGCTGCCCGGCGACTGCGTCGAACTGACCGCCCGCCTGCTCGAGCCGGGCCATCCGCCGGTGGCCCTGGCGGCCCTGCGCGATGCCGCCGAGCGCTACGACCTAGCGCCGACCATCGACCTGCACTTCATCGCCGTGGCGATCGACGCGCTGGCCGCGGCCCGCCGCCGCCACAAGGCGCTGCATTGCCTGGTGCCACTATCGAGCCGCGCGCTGGCCGGGGGCGCGGTGATCGATTCCATCACCCACCTGCTGCAGGCCCGGGACCTCGATGGCAGCGGCCTGTGCCTGCTGTTTTCCGAGGAAGTCGCCGGGCAATTGACCAGCCAGGTCATCCAGTTTTCCCGCCAGGCGCGCGCCCTCGGCTGCCGGATCGGCCTCAACGATTTCGGCGGCGGCCTGGCCTCCTTCAACCACCTGCGCAGCATCGCCCCGAGCTGCGTCAAGCTGAGCCGCAGCCTGACCCGCAATCTCGGCGGCAACCGCGCCTCGACCGCGCTGTTGCGCGCGATCCAGGAAATCACCGCCGATCAGGACATCTTCTCGATCGCCGACGGCGTCGACGACAGCCCGAGCATCGCGCAGTTGAAGCAGTTGGGCATCAACTATGCCCTCGGCAGCGCGGTCGCCCCCTGCGAGCCGTTCGATGTCTGGCTGCAGGGTGCCGTGCTGCGCACCATCTGAGGTGCGTGCCGGTCAGCCGGAAAAGCTGCCGGGCATTGCCTGGACTTGCTGCCAGGCCGAGGCGAAGCACTCGGACTGGGCGCCGATGCTGACGCCGTGGCGGCCGGTGGCGACCAGGCACAGGGCCAGCCCGCCCTGATCGACGGCACTGACGGCGGCGAGATCCATTTCGTCGACGCCGACCCGGGTCAGCGCGTGCATCAGGTCGTTGCGCAGCGTTCCGCTGAGGCCGCCGGTAATGCGCATGATCTTGCGCCCGCCGAGTTCATGCACGCTCAGGATCGACGCATGGCCGTCGGCCAGCGCCGCCTCGATCGCATCCTCGATGACGATCTGGTTGATCGGCCCGGTCTGGAAGCGGCCGCCGAACACGTCGCCGATCCGGCTGGCCACGGTCAATGGCACGTCGATCAGCGGCGAGCCGAACAGCGAGAATTCACAGCCGACGGTGCGGCCAATCTCCAGCGGCAGCGCGGTGCGCACCATCAGGCCCGAAAGCGACAGGTTCTCGATGCCGCCGACATCGATACTGCCGCCGTAACCGAGGCGCACCTTGGGCGGCGAGGAGAAACGGATGCGCTGATGCCTGCGTTGGTCCAGCATGGTGGGAATAATCCGCGAAAAAATAACAAAAGTAATAGTTTATCCAAAATCGTGTGACAAGACGACCTGCAGCCGGAATCCGCCCGGGGCCCTTGCCCGGCTTCATTGACTTTTAGCGGACCCCTCGGTATCGTCGGCAGACGCTGGCGCCTCGCCGGCCGCGCCGATTTGAGCTCTGATTGCGGGCGCGCGACAAATGCCGCTAAAACGGGAACCACCCAGTTCGCGTTTTCGGCCAACTGGGTTTTTTGTTTTCGGGAATCGCATGCCAGGACAATCCGTCGGCGCCGTCCAATCACAGCGCGCCCATTTCGACCAACCGCTGACGCTGCGCAGCGGTAGCGTGCTGCCGGCCTACGACCTGGCCTACGAGACCTACGGCACCCTGAATGCCGCCAAGTCGAACGCCATCCTCGTCTGCCATGCCCTGTCCGGCCACCACCACGTCGCCGGCCATTACGCCGACGCCCCCGACAACGTCGGCTGGTGGGACAACATCGTCGGCCCCGGCCGGCCGCTCGACACCGACCGCTACTTCATCGTCGGCGTGAACAACCTCGGCGGCTGCCATGGCTCGACCGGCCCGTCGTCGATCAATCCGGCCACTGGCAAGCGCTGGGGCGCCGACTTTCCCATCGTCGCCGTCAGCGACTGGGTCGAAGCCCAGGCCCGCCTTGCCGACCACCTCGGCATCGACCAGTGGGCCGCCATCATCGGCGGCAGCCTTGGCGGCATGCAGGCGCTGCGCTGGACCATCAGCTACCCGGAACGTGTGCGCCACGCACTGATCATCGCCTCGGCACCGAAACTCACCGCCCAGAACATCGCCTTCAACGACGTCGCCCGCCAGGCCATCCTGACCGACCCCGACTTCCACGGCGGCCACTACTACGAACACAACACCCGCCCGGTGCGCGGCCTGCGCCTGGCGCGCATGCTCGGCCACATCACCTACCTGTCCGACGACCAGATGGGCGAGAAATTCGGCCGCGAACTGCGCAACGGCTCGTTCTCCTTCGACTACGACGTCGAATTCGAGGTCGAGTCCTACCTGCGCTACCAGGGCGACAAGTTCGCCGGCTATTTCGACGCCAACACCTACCTGCTGATGACCAAGGCGCTCGATTATTTCGACCCGGCCCGCCTCGACGGCGACGACCTGACCCGGGCGATGGGCCGCAGCCATCCGGACACCGGCTTCCTGATCGTCTCCTTCACCACCGACTGGCGCTTTTCGCCGGCCCGCTCGAAGGAAATCGTCGCCGCGCTGCTGGCCAACGGCCGCCATGTCTCCTACGCCGACATCGACCTCAATTTCGGCCACGATTCCTTCCTGATGGACGATGTCCACTACCACGGCATCATCGACGCCTACCTGCGGAACATCACGCTATGACGAACGCGCTGGGACGCCCCGATTTCGACCTCATCACTGCCTGGATCGAGCCCGGCCACCGCGTGCTCGACCTCGGCTGCGGCGACGGCACCCTGCTCCGCCACCTGATCGACAGCCGCGGCGTGCGCGGCGTCGGCGTCGAGATCGACGACGCCAACATCCTGGCCGCCATCCGGAACGGCATCAACGTGCTGCAGGGCAACCTCGAGAAGGGCCTCGACGAATTCGCCGACCAGTCCTTCGACCACGTGATCCTGTCGCGCACGCTGCAGACGGTGCGCCACACCGAGGGCATCCTGCGCGAAATGCTGCGCGTCGGCCGCGAGGCGGTAATCTCCTTCCCCAACTTCGCCTACTGGAAGAACCTGCGCTCGGTGCTCGACGGCCGCATGCCGGTCTCCGAAGACCTGCCCTACCAGTGGTACGACTCGCCCAACGTGCGCTTCTTCACGCTGCTCGATTTCGAAGCCCTGTGCGCACGCATGGGCCTCATCGTGCGCGATCGCCAGGTGCTCGACGAAGCCGGTCAACTGGTCGACCACGCCGACGAACGCGAACTCAACTTTCTCGGTAGCCTGGCCGTCTATCGGTTGACGCAGAACCACCACTGATGCCGGCCTGGTTCGCCGCCCTGTGGAACCGGCGGATGCTGGTCTGCATCTTCACTGGTTTCGCCTCGGGCCTGCCGCTGTACCTGCTGCTCAACCTGGTGCCGGCCTGGCTGAAGACCGAAGGCCTGTCGCTGCGCGCCATCGGCGCTTTCGCCCTGATCCAGTTCCCCTACACCTGGAAATTCCTCTGGGCGCCGCTGCTCGACCGCTACGGCATCCTGCCCTGGCTCGGCCGCCGGCGCAGCTGGATGTTCGTTTCCCAGATCGGCCTAATCGCCGCCATCGGCTGGCTCGGCCAGCTGGCTCCGGCCGAGCACCTGACGCTGGTGGTCGGCCTGACCGCCCTGCTGGCCTTCCTCTCGGCCACCCAGGATATCGCGCTCGATGCCTTTCGACGCGAAATCCTGCCCGACGCCGAACTGGGTCTCGGCAACGCCATCCACGTAAACGCCTACCGCATCGCCGGCCTAGTGCCCGGTTCGCTGTCGCTGATCCTCGCCGATCACCTGCCGTGGGGTCAGGTCTTCATGATCACCGCTGCCTTCATGCTGCCCGGCCTGGCCATGACGCTGACCGTCAAGGAACCGCTGGCCGCCCGCGGCAGCCCGCGCACGCTGCGCGACGCAGTGGTCGAGCCGTTCCGCGAATTTTTCGGCCGCCACGGCGTGCGCTCGGCGCTGCTGGTCCTCGCCTTCCTGTTCTTCTACAAGCTCGGCGATTCGCTGTGCACCGCGCTGGCCACGCCGTTCTACCTCGACATGGGCTACAGCAAGACGGAAATCGGCGTCATCGCCAAGAATGCCGGGCTATGGCCGGCGGTGATCGGCGGCATTCTCGGTGGCATCTGGATGGTCCGGCTCGGCATCAACCGGGCGCTGTGGCTGTTCGGCGTAGTCCAGGTGGTGAGCATTCTCGGCTTCGTCTGGATGGCCTGGCTCGGCCCCGCCGAATCCAGCACCGGGCGCCTGGTCGCGCTGGCCATCGTGATCGCCGGCGAAGCCATCGGCGTCGGACTCGGCACCACCGCCTTCGTCGCCTTCATGGCGCGGACCACGCATCCGGCCTACACCGCAACCCAACTGGCGCTATTCACCAGCCTGATGGCGATACCGCGCACCTTCATCAACGCCACCGCCGGCTGGCTGGTCGAGAGCATGGGCTGGATGAACTTCTTCTGGCTGTGTTTCGCCCTTGCCTTTCCGGGCATGCTGCTGCTCTTCAAGGTGGCGCCGTGGCATGCCGACGGCGAAGCGCCGCGGCCTACTCCGGCCGCCTGACCCGGCGCCGGTCGAGCCACCAGGCGTAGGCCGGCAGCAGGAGTACCGAGCCCGGCAGGGCCAGGGCGATCAGGTACGGGGACAGATGCGCCATCCGGCGCAGGTGGCCGAGCAGTTCTTCACGCTCGGCCGGCGTCCATTGCTGGCCGTTGCGGGCCTTCATCAGTAGCGGCATGATGCCGCGCGCCGCCATCAGTTCGGTCAGCACCCGCCGCACCTCGCGGCGTTGCGACGACAACACCTGCCGCCACCAGCCCGGCAGCGCGCCGGCACTCTCGACCAGGCCCATCGTTCAACGCCCGGCCGAAATCAGCGCCCGCGCCGAACGCCAGCCGCGCCACACCAGGAAGCCGCGCCGGGCCCAGCGCCAAGCCCGACGCGGGCGGGCCAGGACCACCGCGCCAACCGCGGCGGCAACCGCCGCCGGATGCTGCTTGAGCCAATCCACGCCGTGCAGCACGGTGTCGCCGCCGGCACACAGCCGCTCGATCCCGGCCGCATGCTGCGCCAAGGCCGTTCGCTGCAAGGCGATGCGCTCGCCGAGGGCGCCGCGGCGCGCGGCGAGTTGCAGCGCCCGATCGCTCATTCCGGTGCCCGCCCGCCCTGCCGCAGCAAGGCGACATCGGCATCGAGTTCGCTCAGGCTACTGCGCAGCAACTTGCTCGGTTCGGCCAGCTGGCGCTTCAGCGAAACCACCAGCAACAACGCGCCGCCGATGAACAGCGCGGCGAACAGGCCGAAGACCAGGATCCGCTGCTCCCAGAACAACAGCGCCAGGCTACAGACGGCCATGATCATGCCCAGTCCGAGCAGGAACGCGGCGGCGAGCGCTTTCGAGCACAGCGAGATCAGGCGGAGCTTTTCTTCCTCCACCTCGACGGCCAGCAGTTCGAGCCGCGTCCTGCCGATCGTCAGCAGCGTCGCCAGGGTATTCTTGACGGCGGCAAAGAGGCCTTCGCGGCCCGCTTCGCCGCCGCTCGGCTGCGTCATGCGCTTAACGGCGGCCGATCAGCACGCCGAGCGCCAGGCCCAGCGCGGCGGCGACGCCGACGGCCTTCCACGGCTCGTCATGGACGAAATCGTCGGTGGCACGGGCAGCGGCCTTGGTCTTGTCGATGAGGGCGTGCTCGAGGTCGATCAGGCGCTCCTTGGCGTCGCGCAGGCGAACGACCAGGCGTTCGCGCAGTTCGCCGACCTTTTCGCCGGCCACGCCGGTGGTCGCGCGCAGCAGTTCCTCGGTATCGGCAATGACGACCTTCAGGTCGGAAACCAGTTTGTCCTTGTTGGCGGCACTGAGTTGTTCGGGCATTTTCAACCTCATTGGTAACGTTGAGCAGAAAGTACAGGGTAGCCCGTCCGGGCAGCGAAATCAATTCACTTTGGATCAGGAGACGAAGCCGTAATCGATGCTCAGCGGGGCATGGTCCGAGAAGCGCTGGTCCTTGTACACACCGGCCGCGACGGCCGTTGCCGCAAGCTCCGGGGTAGCGATCTGGTAATCGATCCGCCAGCCGACATTCTTGGCCCAAGCCTGACCGCGGTTGCTCCACCAGGTGTAGGCCTCGCCGGTGGCCTCCGGATGCAGCCGGCGATAGACGTCGACCCAGCCCAGTTCGTCGAAGACGCGGCTCAGCCAAGCCCGCTCCTCGGGCAGGAAGCCGGAGTTCTTCTGGTTCGATTTCCAGTTTTTCAGGTCGATTTCCCGGTGGGCGATGTTCCAGTCGCCGCACAGGACGATTTCGCGGCCTTCGGCGCGCAGCGCCTGCATCTGCGGGAAAAACGCGGCGAGAAAGCGGAATTTCGCCTCCTGGCGCTCCGGCGACGAGGAGCCGGACGGCAGGTACAGGGAAATGACCGATAGCTTGCCGAAATCGGCGCGCAGATAGCGGCCTTCGGCATCGAACTCGCCGCCGTCGAAGCCCTCGACGACGCGATCCGGCGGCCGCCGGCTCCAGATGCCGACACCGCTGTAGCCCTTCTTCTCGGCACAGTGATAGAACGCCCGCATGCCGTCCGGGGCATGCATTTCCGGGCTCAGGTCGGCGGCCTGCGCCTTCAGTTCCTGCAGGCAGATGACATCGGCCTGCTGGGCCGCCAGCCAGGGCAGCACATTTTTGCCCCAGGCGGAGCGGATACCATTGAGGTTCAAGGAGATGATGCGTAACATTGTTCGCCAATCGGCCGCCTTCCGCGGCTCCGGAGCATGAAAAGGACTATGGATTTTCGTCAGGATTTCATCGAATTCGCGCTCGCCAGCCAAGTGCTGCGCTTCGGCGAATTCAAGACCAAGGCCGGCCGGCTGTCGCCCTACTTCTTCAACGCCGGTCTGTTCAACGACGGCAACGCCATCGCCCGCCTCGCCGAATTCTACGCCAAAGCCGCCGAAGCCGGCGGCATCCGCTTCGACATGCTGTTCGGGCCGGCCTACAAGGGCATCCCGCTGGTTGCCACGATCGCCATGGCACTGGCCCAGCGCGGCCGCAACTTCCCATTCGCCTACAACCGCAAGGAAGCCAAGGACCACGGCGAAGGCGGCAGCATCGTCGGGGCGCCGCTGGCCGGACGCGTGCTGATCGTCGATGACGTCATTTCCGCCGGCACCTCGGTGCGCGAATCGGTCGAACTGATCCGCGCCGCCGGCGCCACGCCGGCCGGCGTGCTGATCGCGCTGGACCGCCAGGAGCGCGGCCAGGGCGACCTGTCGGCAGTGCAGGAAGTGACCCGCGATTACGGCATTCCGGTCGTCGCCGTCGCCGGGCTCGGCGACCTGATGGCCTATCTTGAGCATCACCCGGAATTCGCCGCCCACCGCGCCAACGTCGGCCGCTACCGGGAACAATATGGCGTCGATGCTTAAGCGCCTGCTGTTCCCCACGGCGTTGGCGCTGCTGGCGCCGACTGTCGAGGCGGCCCCTCCGGTCGGGGCCGGCGAGTTCTTCTGCTGCCAGGATTCGGCCAGCGGCCGCCGCGTCTGCGGCGACACGCTGCCCGACCAGTGCCGCGGCCGCAGCTACCGGATACTCGACCGCAGCGGCAACGTGGTCAAGGAAGTCGGGCCGCCGCTGACGCCGGAACAAAAGGCCCAGCAGGCGGCGGAAGCCCAGCGACGCAAGGATCAGGAGGAAGCCCTGCGCGAGCAGCGGCGCAAGGACCAGGCCCTGCTCGACACCTATGCCGGCCCGCAGGATATCGACCTGGCCCAGCGCAAGGCGGAGAACGACGTCAATCTGGCGATCCGCAATGCCGAGGCCAGCATTGAGGCCGCAAAGGTCAAGCGCCGCAAATTCGAGGCCGAAGCCGAGTTCTACAAGAACAAGCCGCTGCCGGCCCAGTTGGAAAAGGAACTGCGCACCCTCGACCACGAAATCAAGGTGCAGCAGGAACTGGCCGACGTCAAGAAACGCGAGCTGGAGGCCGTCCGCGGCAAGTACGAGGCCGACCGCAAGCGTTATTCCGAACTGACCGGCCGCAGCGCGGCCGGCACCGCCGTCAGCCGGCCAGCTTCTTCTTCAGCAGGTCGTTGACCTGCTGCGGGTTGGCCTTGCCCTTGGCCGCCTTCATCACCTGACCGACCAGCGCGTTGAAGGCCTTTTCCTTGCCGGCCTTGAATTCGGCGACGTTGGCCGGATTGGCGGCGAGCACCTCGTCGACCAGCGACTCGATGGCGCCGCTGTCGGTGATCTGCTTCAGGCCCTGCTTCTCGATGATCTCGTCGGCGCTGGCGCCCTCGCCATTCCATAGCGCCTCGAACACCTTCTTGGCGATGTTGTTGGAAATGGTGTTGTCGGCGATGCGCTGGATCAGGCCGCCCAGCTGCTGCGGCGCCACCGGCGCAGCAGCCAGCTCCAGGCCGTCCTTGTTGAGACGGGCTGCCAGATCGACCATGACCCAGTTGGCGCACGGCTTGGCCTGGGCCGCCCCGGCCACGGCGACAGCGGCTTCGAAATAGGCGGCCATTTCCTGGCTGGCGGTCAGCGTCGCGGCATCGTAGGCCGACAGGCCGAGCTCGTTGATGAAGCGCGCGCGCTTTTGCTGCGGCAGTTCCGGCAGCTCGCCACGGACCCGTTCGATCCAGTCGGCGGAAATAACGAGCGGCAGCAGGTCGGGATCGGGGAAGTAGCGGTAATCATGCGCGTCCTCCTTGGTGCGCATGGTCCGCGTCTCGCCGGTATCCGGGTCGAACAGCACGGTCGCCTGCTGGATCTTGCGGCCTTCCTCGATCTCGTTGATCTGCCACTGGACCTCGAAGTCGATGGCCTCCTTGAGGAAACGGAAGGAGTTGAGGTTCTTGATCTCGCGCCGGGTACCGAATTCGGCCTGGCCCTTCGGCCGCACCGAGACGTTGGCATCGCAGCGGAATGAGCCTTCCTGCATGTTGCCATCACAAATGCCGATCCAGCGCACCAGCGCGTGCAGGGCGCGGGCGTAGGCGACGGCTTCGTCGGAGGAGCGCATGTCCGGCTCGGTGACGATTTCCAAGAGCGGCGTGCCGGCGCGGTTGAGGTCGATGCCCGACTTGCCCTGGAAGTCTTCGTGCAGCGACTTGCCGGCGTCCTCCTCGAGATGAGCGCGAGTAAGGTTGACCACCTTCTCGTAGGCCTTGTCGCCCTGGCCGATCTGCAGCGTCAGCTGGCCGCCGACAACGACCGGCAGTTCGAACTGGCTGATCTGGTAGCCCTTGGGCAGGTCCGGATAGAAGTAGTTCTTGCGCGCGAACACCGACTTCGGCGCAACCTGGGCCCCGATCGCCAGACCGAAGCGGATCGCGCAATCGACGGCCTTCCGGTTCAGCACCGGCAGCACGCCGGGCAAGGCCAGGTCGACCGCGCAGGCCTGGGTGTTGGCTTCGGCGCCGAAAGCCGTCGAGGCGCCGGAAAAGATTTTCGAGACGGTCGCCAGTTGCGCGTGCGTCTCGAGGCCGATCACTACTTCCCACTGAGTCATGGTTTCATCCGTTCAATGACAGCGCCCGTTGCGTGCATCGACGACGACGGGCCACAGATAATCGAAAGCGTTGCCCTCGCAGGCGCTCGGGCAGCTGTTGAAGGCGATGGTGACATTGCGCCCCTGTTCCCACATGCGCACCGTGCAGTCGCCGGCCCGCTTGTGGCGCAGCAGGGGCTGCGGCAGTTTCTCCACCTGCTCGAAGTCCTTCAGGTCGAAGCGGCAGCTGCCGTAGTCCTTCATCGTCACCTGGGCGGCGAAGGTCTTGACCTCGGCTTCCTTGACCAGCAGGTCGAGCTGCGTCCGGGTGCCGATCGCGTCCTTGTGCGTACAGCGCGACTTGACGTTGAGCGGCCGCGTCGCCTGCGGCTTCAGGTTGCGGCCGGCCAGGTATTTCAGCGTCGAGTTCTTGAACTTCGGCATCTCTTCCTTGGCCGGTTCCGCTTCCGGCGCCGCCGCGGCGTCCGGCTCCGGTTCCTTCGGCGGCGTGCTGCAGGCGGCCAGCGTCAGGCCGGCCAGCAGCACGGCGAACGCGCGCATGTCAGGCGATATCGGCCGGCCGGCGCAGATGCCAGTCGGTCGCCTGCTGGTAGCGGTGGGCGACGTTGAGCAGCCGGGCCTCGGCGAAGTAGTCGCCGATCAGCTGCAGGCCGACCGGCAGGCCGCCGGC
>DASUZG010000032.1:0-2200 GCA_036376995.1 Azonexus sp.
CGAAGCGCTGACCTTCGCCCTGCAGGATTTCGAGGGCGGCATGGTCTTCGTCTCGCACGACCGCCACCTCTTGCGCACCTGCGCCGACGAACTGCTGCTGGTGGCCGACGGCAAGGTGAGCGAATTCGACGGTGACCTCGACGACTACGCGACCTGGCTGGCCAGCCAGCGTTCGGCCGAAAAGGCGCCGCAACCGGACGTCGCCGCCGAGAAAAGCGAACGACTGCAGCAGCGTGCCGACGCCAAGGCCAACCGGCAGGCCCTGCTCGCCCAGCGCCGGCCGCTAGTGAAGGAAATCGAGCAGCTGGATAAGAAGCTCGCCCAATGGAACGAGCAAAAGGCGGCGCTGGAAGCGCAGTTCGCCGATCCGGCCTTCTACGCCACGGTCGACCGGGCGAAGAGCGAGGAAATGCACCGCCAGGCCGGCTTGCTCGGCGAGCAGATCGAGGCGGCGGAGATGCGCTGGCTGGAAGTGCATGAGGCGCTGGAGGCCTTGCCGGCCGTCGATTGAAGGGGCGGAAAACCGTCGTTATGAAGGTAAAATCCCCCTTTTCCGAACAACTCCGCTGGAGCCAACCCGTGCAAATCGTCTGCCTTGACCTCGAAGGGGTCCTCGTCCCCGAAATCTGGATCGAATTCTCCAAGCGCACGGGCATTCCCGAGCTGATGCGCACCACGCGCGACGAGCCGGATTACGACAAGCTGATGAGCTATCGCCTGAACATCCTGCGCGAGCACAAGCTCGGCCTGCCGGACATCCAGAAGGTGATCGGCGAGATGGGTCCGATGCAGGGCGCCCGCGCCTTCCTCGACCAGCTGCGCGAGGATTACCAGGTCATCATCCTGTCCGATACCTTCTACGAATTCGCCCATCCGCTGATGCGCCAACTGGGCTGGCCGACGCTGTTCTGCCATTCGCTGGAAGCCGACGCTGCCGGCATGCTGGTCAATTACCACCTGCGCATGCCGAACCAGAAGCAGGAAGCGGTCAAACGCTTCAAGGAACTCAATTTCAAGATCGTCGCCGCCGGTGATTCGTACAACGACACGGCGATGCTCGGCGAAGCCCACGGCGGCATCCTGTTCCACCCGCCGGAGAACGTCATCCGCGAATTCCCGCAATTCCCGGTGGTGTACAACTACGACGACCTACGCACGGAAATCGACAAGGCTTTCGCCAAGGCGGCCTAAGCCAGCATGCACAGCGACCGCTTCTACACGCTTTCCGCCTCCTGTCCCGACCAGGTCGGCATCATCGCCCGCGTTTCCGGCTTCATCGCCGGCCACGGCGGCTGGATTCTCGAATCGAGTTTCCATTCCGACGCGCTGACCAGCCGCTATTTCATGCGCATCGAGATCAAGGCCGATTCGCTGCCCTTCCTGCTCGCCGAGTTCCGCGAGCGTTTCGAGGAAGAAGTTGCGCGGCCGCTGTCGATGACCTGGACGATCAACGACAGCGCGGTCAAGAAGCGGGTCGTGGTGCTCGTCTCCAAGCAGGAGCACTGCCTGTACGACCTCTTGGCGCGCTGGCAGGCCAAGGAACTCGACATCGAGATTCCGTGCGTGATCTCCAATCACGACACCTTCCGCGGTTTCGTCGAGTGGCACGGCATTCCCTTCCATCACGTGCCGGTCACCGCCGACAACAAGAAGGGCGCCTACGCCGAGATCCGCCGCATTTTCGACGACGTGCGCGGCGACACCATGGTGCTCGCCCGCTATATGCAGATTTTGTCGCCCGAGCTGTGCGACGCGCTGGCCGGCAAGATCATCAACATCCACCACAGCTTCCTACCCAGCTTCGCCGGTGCCAAGCCCTATCACCAGGCCTACACGCGCGGCGTCAAGCTGATCGGCGCGACCTGCCACTACGTGACCAGCGAGCTCGATGCCGGGCCGATCATCGAGCAGGACGTGATCCGCATCGACCATTCCGATTCGCCGGAGGACATGGTGCGTTACGGCAAGGACATCGAGAAGACGGTGCTGGCCCGCGGCCTGCGCTACCACCTGGAAGACCGGGTGCTGGTGCATGGCAACAAGACGGTCGTCTTCCGCTAAACGGCCATGCTGATCACCCGCAACGATTCCCTGCTGCTGGTGGTCGATATCCAGGAGAAGCTGGCACCGGCTATCCACGATACCGAAGCGGTCACCGCCAACGCCGTGCGGCTCCTGCGCGCCTCAGCCCAACTCGGCG
>DASUZG010000033.1:0-2366 GCA_036376995.1 Azonexus sp.
GCGGTTCCCCCCTGGAACCGGCGCGCCGCCTGTTACCTCAGCGTGCAGCCCGGCGGCACGCCCCTGCGCCGTTCACCCGACCGCCACCGGCCGCTGCGGATCGGCGCACCATTCGCTCCATGAGCCGGGATACAGGCGCGAACCGGGCAAGCCCGCCAGCTCCATGGCCAGGATGTTGTGACAGGCGGAAATGCCGGAACCGCAGTGATGCACCACCTGTTCCGGCGCCTGGCCGGCCAGCAGGGCCAGCCATTCGTTGCGCAGCGCGGCGGCCGGCTTGAAGCGCCCGTCGGCCTGCAGGTTGTCGCGGAAGAAACGGTTCACCGCCCCCGGAATGTGCCCGCCGACCGGATCGATGGTCTCGTTCTCGCCGCGGAAGCGGTCCGCGCTACGGGCATCGATCAGGTGCATGCGCGACGTTTGCAGGAAGGCGCGTACATGGTCGACGTCGACCAGCGCATCGCACGGGCGAGCCACGAAGCTGACAGGAACCGGCTGCGCAATGTCGCGCACCAGTTCGCCGCCCGCTGCCTGCCAGGCCTGCAGTCCGCCGTCGAGCACGGCGACGCGGTCGTGGCCGAGCCAGCGCAGCAGCCACCACAGACGGCCGGCGACCATGCCCTGGGCGTCGTCATAGACCACCACCTGGGTCTGCGGCCCGATGCCGATCTCGCCGAAGCGGGCGGCCAGGCGCGCCGGATCGGGCAGCGGGTGGCGGCCATTGCGGCCGGTGGTCGGCCCCGACAGGTCGCGGTCGCAATGCAGGAAGACGGCCCCCGGCAGGTGGCCGGCGGCATAGGCGTTTTCGCCGAAATTCACATCCGCCAACTGGTGCCGGACATCGACGATGCGCCAGGTGGGATCGTTCAGGTGACGGGCCAGGGTCGGCGCGTCGACAAGCGTGGAATAGCTCAAGCGGTCGCCTCCTGCTCCAGCCAGGCCTTGGCTGCCGCGGCATTGTCGAAGACCTCGACGTCGGCATTGACGAAAGTCTGCGACAACCAGGCGCTCCAGGTCACCCACTGGCTGTCGGTGACGACGGCCACGCGGTTGAAGTCATTGGCGTGGGCGCGCGAGAACTTCATTTCTTCCCAGGCGACGTCCAGCGTCAGCCCGGCCATCTGCGTCAGGTCGAAGTAGAGATCGACCGGCCCCTCGAAACGGACCTTGTAATTGACGACTTCCTCGAATTCCTTGTAGTCGGGCAGCGTGAATTCGCCGAACACCGAAACGCTGACACGGCTGGCTTGATGGTCGATGACGATCATGATGTGACTCCGTTGTTGTTTGGTTCAGTGTAACGCCAATCGCCGGCGTTCAATCCTGTTCCACCGGGCTGGCGCGGGAAAAATGCGTGGCCGTGATGCCGGACAGGATGATCAGCCCGATCGCCGCCCAGGCCGAGGCGCCGAGCACCTCGCCCCAGAACAGCATGCCGAACAGGCTGGAGAAGATCACCGTGCTGTAGGCCAGCGCCGCCGCCGCCATCGTCTTGCCGCGCGAGTAGGCGCGGGTCATGGCCAGTTGCGCCAGCGTGGCGAAGGCAGCCACGCCGAACAGCAGCAGGCCGCTGTCGGCATCGATCGCATGCCAGTCGGAAAACAGCAGCCAGATGCCGGCCCCGATCGACGACACCAGCGCGAAGTAGAACACCGTCCGCGTCTCCGCTTCGCCGCGGGCACCGAGTTCGCGCACGCTGAAATAGGCCATGCCGGCCAGCACGCCGGAAGCCAGTCCGACCAGGCCGCCGAACAACTGGTCGGCCTGCAGGGTCGGGCGCAGCAAGAGCGCGACGCCGGCCAGGCCGATGGCCAGCGCGCCGAGGATGCCGCGCTGCATCCGCCAGCCGGCCAGCGCCAGGTACAGCGCGAGGAAGATCGCCGAGGTGTAGTTCAGCGTCACCGCGGTGGCCAGCGGCAGCAGCGTGATGGCGTAGAAATAGGAGAACAGTGCCGCGAAGCCGACCGCCCCGCGCGTCACCTGCCAGCGCCAGTGCGGCGTCCTCAGCGGCACGCCGCGCAGGCGGACCAGCGCGAACATCAGCAGCAGCGAGATGAAGCTGCGCCAGAAGGTGATCTCGACCGCCGAATGCGTTTCCGCCGCGAACTTGACGCAGACGCCCATGCAGGCGAACAGCAGGCTGGCGACCAGCATCCACAGGGATTGCATCGGCGGCGGACTCGTAAAAAAGAAAGGGCGCCGGATTCTACCCCGGCGCCCGCATCGGTCGCAGCCGCTCAGCGGCCTTCGATGTCCTTCTGCATGATCCGCCGGTAGAACTCGTGGAAGTGCTGCATGCCGTCCTCCATCGGGCTCTGGTACGGGCCGACCTCGCTCTTGCTGGCGGCCAGCAGCGCCTTGCGGCC
>DASUZG010000034.1:0-3161 GCA_036376995.1 Azonexus sp.
GCATGAATCCCTTTGATGAGATCGCCGTCGAAGAAGCGGTCCGTCTGAAGGAAGCCGGCATCGCCAGCGAAGTCGTCGTCGTGTCCTGCGGTGTTGCCGCCTGCCAGGAAACCCTGCGCACGGCCATGGCCATCGGTGCCGATCGCGGCATCCTGGTCGAAAGCGATGCCGAACTGCAGCCGCTGGCCGTGGCCAAGCTGCTGAAGGCGCTGTGCGACAAGGAACAACCGCAACTGGTCATCTGCGGCAAGCAGGCCATCGACGATGACGCCAACCAGGTTGGCCAGATGCTGGCCGCGCTGCAGAACTGGCCGCAGGCCACCTTCGCGTCCAAGGTCGTCCTCGCCGACGGCAAGGCCAGCGTTACCCGCGAAATCGACGGCGGCCTGGAAACCCTGGCCATCAGCCTGCCGGCCGTGGTCACCACCGACCTGCGCCTGAACGAGCCGCGCTACGCGACCCTGCCGAACATCATGAAGGCCAAGAAGAAGCCGCTCGACACCGTCAAGCCGGCCGATCTCGGCGTCGATGTCGCGCCGCGCCTGGCCACGCTGAAAGTCGCCGAGCCGCCCAAGCGCAGCGCCGGCATCAAGGTGGCCGACGTTGCCGAACTCGTCAGCAAGCTCAAGAACGAAGCCAAGGTGATCTGATCATGACCATTCTCGTCATTGCCGAACACGACCACGCCAGCCTCAAGGCTGCCACCCTTAATACCGTCGCCGCCGCCCAGAAGATCGGTGGCGACATCCACGTCCTCGTCGCCGGTGCCGGTTGCGCCTCGGCCGCCAAGCAAGCCGCCGCCCTGCAGGGCGTGAGCACGGTCAAGCTGGCCGATGCCGCCCATTACCAGAGCCAGACGGCCGAGAACCTGACCGCCCTGGTGCTGGCCAACGCCGCCGGCTACAGCCATATCCTGGCTCCGGCCACCACCTTCGGCAAGAACCTCGCGCCGCGCATCGCCGCGCTGCTCGACGTCGCCCAGATCGCCGACATCACCGCCGTCGAATCGGCCGACACCTTCGTCCGCCCGATCTACGCCGGCAACGCCCTGGCCACGGTCAAGAGCGCCGATGCGGTCAAGGTCATCACCGTGCGCACTACCGCGTTCGATGCCGTCGGCACCGGTGGCAGCGCCGCGGTCGAGAACATCGCCGCCGCCGCCGATACGGCGCAGTGCACGCTGACCAACCGCGAACTGACCAAGTCCGAGCGTCCGGAACTTGGCGCCGCCAAGATCATCGTCTCCGGCGGTCGCGGCCTGGGCAGCGGCGAGAACTACCACGCCCTGCTCGAACCGCTCGCCGACAAGCTCGGCGCGGCGCTCGGCGCCTCCCGCGCCGCGGTCGATGCCGGCTTCGTGCCGAACGACTACCAGGTCGGCCAGACCGGCAAGATCGTCGCGCCGCAGCTCTACATCGCCGTCGGCATCTCGGGTGCCATCCAGCACCTGGCCGGCATGAAGGAGTCGAAGGTCATCGTCGCCATCAACAAGGATCCGGATGCGCCGATCTTCCAGGTGGCCGACTACGGCCTGGTCGGCGACCTGTTCGAGGTGGTGCCGCAGCTGGCGGGGGCCGTCGGCTAAGTTGGCCGGGTGAATCTGCCGGATACCCTGCTGGGCGAAGGGTGGTACTGGGCGGCGTGGATCGCCTGGCTGCCGCTGTTCGCCCGCAGTGTCCGGCGGGCGCCGTGGGCGCGGCTGAAGACGTCGGAGCACCTGCATCTGTGGCTCGGTATGATCGTCGTGCTGCTGTTGCTGTGGAGCCTGAAGGCCGGCGTCAAGCCGGGGCTGAACCTGCACCTGCTGGGCGCCACGGTGTTCACCCTGTGTTTCGGCCCGCAGCTGGCCTTCGTCGGGCTGTCGATGGTCGCCGCCGCCGTCACCCTCGATTCCGGCAGCGGCTGGCTGGCCTACGCCGCCAACACCGTGCTTGCCGCCGGTGTCGGCATCGGCCTGAGCCAGATGCTCTACCGTGGGCTGTCGGCGCTGCTGCCGCGGCATTTTTTTGTCTACATCTTCGTCAATGGCTTCTTCGCGGCGGCCGTGACGGTGGTCGGCGTCGGCCTGGCAATCTCGGCCGTGCTCGCGCTGGCCGGAGCCTACGAATGGGATTACCTGTGGGGCGAGTATTTTCCCTACTTCTTGCTGCTCGGCTTTGCCGAAGCCTGGCTGTCCGGAATGGTGATGACGCTGTTCGTCATCTACCGGCCGGGCTGGGTCGCCACCTTCGATGATGCCCGCTATCTGGCCGATAAATAGCGGCTACAATCCGATTAACTTGCTGTCATAGAGATCGCTGCGTGAATCGCCCGCCCTACCGCTCCTGCCTGCCCTTGCTGCTGCTGGCCATGCCGCTGGCGGCGGCGGCGATCGGTCTGGGCGAGCTGCGCGGCCTGCCGGTGATGGGCGAGCGCCTGCATCTGGAAATCGACATTCTCAACAGCGGGCAGCGTCCCCCCGAGGCCTCGTGCTTTCGCCTGCAGCGCCCGGGCGGCAGCGACGATCTGCCGTGGCTGCAGCAGGCCACCCTCGGCGTGCGCAGCGGCGCCGTGCCGGTTCTCGAAATCCGATCGACGAAGGCGCTGCGCGATCCGGTCCTGCAACTGGGCGTGTATGTCGGTTGCGGCTACGAAATTTCGCGCCAGTACACCGTGCTGGCGCAGGCCGCGGGCGGTATGGCGACACTCCCGCCGGTCGCGCCGCGTGCCGAGGCTGAGCCGCCGCCGTCTTCGCCGGCGCGCGAGCGGTCGGTACGACGGAGCGCTCCGGTGGCGGGCGACGAGCTGGCGGCACCGGTTGCCCCGCGTCGCATACCGCCGTCGCCTCCGCCCCGGCCGCCGGACCGGCTGACGCTGTCGGGCGGCGAGGTCGGCGATCCGCACCTGGTGCTGGCGGCCGATCTTTCGTCACCGGGCGGTGCTCCCGGGGCGAGCGACGCCCAGCGCCAAATGCTCCGCCTCGAATTCCGCACCCTGATGGCGCTCAACGAGCAGGCGACGACGCAGCTGGCGACGGCGGAAAAACTGCGCAATATGGAAGCCCTGCTCGGCGAGTTGCAGGCTCGTGCCGGCGAATTTGCCACCCGCGTCGAGCAGGGGGCGCCGCCGGCCGCGTCGATGCCGGCCACCACGCCGCCAGCGGCATTGCCGGCCACCGTGCC
>DASUZG010000035.1:0-2038 GCA_036376995.1 Azonexus sp.
CTGACCATCTTCGCCCAGGCCTGCGACGACCTGATCGTCGAGGGCGACAAGGTTTGCGGCGCCGTCACCCAGCTGGGTATCCGCTTTATGGCCGACGCCGTGGTGCTGACCGCCGGCACTTTCCTCAACGGCAAGATCCACGTCGGCCTGGAGAACTACACCGGCGGGCGCATGGGAGATCCGCCCTCGGTGTCGCTGGCCGCCCGCCTGAAGGAACTGAAGCTGCCGCAGGGCCGCCTGAAGACCGGCACGCCGCCGCGCCTCGACGGCAAGACCATCGACTTCTCGGCGATGGAGGAGCAGCACTCGGACAATCCGATGCCGGTCTTCTCCTTCCTCGGCAATGCCGCCCAACATCCGCAGCAGCTGCCGTGCTGGATCACCGAGACCAACGAGAAGACACACGACATCATCAGGAGCGGCCTCGACCGCTCGCCGATGTACACCGGCGTCATCGAGGGCGTCGGGCCGCGCTACTGTCCGTCGATCGAGGACAAGATCCACCGCTTCGCCGACAAGGACAAGCACAACGTCTTCCTCGAGCCGGAAGGCCTGACCACCCACGAGATCTACCCGAACGGGGTGTCCACCAGCCTGCCCTTCGACATCCAGCTCGCCCTGGTGCGCTCGATCCGCGGCATGGAGAACGTCCATATCCTGCGCCCCGGCTACGCCATCGAATACGATTTCTACGACCCGCGCGGCCTGAAGGACACGCTGGAAACCAAGTCGATCAACGGCCTGTTCTTCGCCGGCCAGATCAACGGCACCACCGGCTACGAGGAAGCGGCGGCCCAAGGCCTGTTGGCCGGCATCAACGCCGTCCGCTACGTCCGCGGTGAGCCGGGCTGGTGCCCGAAGCGCAACGAGGCCTACCTCGGCGTGCTGGTCGACGACCTGATCACGCGCGGCGTCGCCGATCCCTACCGGATGTTCACCAGCCGTGCCGAGTATCGCCTGAGCCTGCGCGAGGACAACGCCGACCTGCGCCTGACCGAGCAGGGCCGGGCCCTCGGTCTGGTCGACGACGCCCGCTGGGACGCTTTCTGCAAGAAGCGCGACGCCATCGCCGGCGAGCAGGAGCGCCTCAAATCGACCTGGGTCAATCCCAAGATCACCCCGGCCGAAGACTGCCTGCGCGTGCTCGGCAAGGCCATCGATCACGAATACAACCTGTTTGAGCTGCTGCGCCGGCCGGAAGTGTCGTATGCCGCGCTGCTGACGCTGCCCGGCGCCGGCGAGCCGCAAAACGACCCGCTGGTCGTCGAACAGCTGGAGATCTCGGCCAAGTACCAGGGTTATATCGACCGCCAGGCCGAGGAAGTCGCCAAGTCGGCCAGCTACGAGAACACGCCGCTGCCGGCCGAGCTCGACTACGGCACGGTGGCCGGCCTGTCCAACGAAGTGAAGCAGAAGCTCGCCCAGCACAAGCCGCAGACCATCGGCCAGGCCTCGCGCATCCAGGGCATCACGCCGGCGGCGATCTCGCTGCTGCTGATCCACCTGAAGCGCCACAACCTGTCGCAGACGGCATGAGCGCCACGACGCTGGCGGCCGGTCTCGCCGACCTCGGGCTGGAGTTGCCCGAGGCCGCGCAGCAGCAGTTGCTGGCCTTCCGCGACCTGCTGCTGAAGTGGAACAAGACCTACAACCTGACCGCGCTGCGTGACCCGGAGCAGGCCATTTCGCACCACCTGCTCGACTCGCTGGCGATCCTGCCGCACATCGGCACGGGCCCCCTGCTCGATGTCGGTTCCGGCGGCGGCCTGCCCGGCATTCCGCTGGCCATCGCCCGCCCCGGGCTGTCGGTCAGCATGGTCGATACCGTGCAGAAAAAGGCCACCTTCCTGCAACAGGCGGCGATCCAGCTCGGCCTGAAGAACGTCGCCGCCCACCACGCCCGCGTCGAAACGATGACCGGCCAATACGCCCAGATCAGCTCGCGCGCCTTCGCCGAACTGAAACTGTTCGTCGAGCTGACCCGCCACCTGCTGGCCCCCGACGGCCGCTGGCTGGCGATGAAGGGCGTGCGCCCGGA
>DASUZG010000036.1:0-5920 GCA_036376995.1 Azonexus sp.
GCCAGCAGCACGCTCTTGCCCTGGCCCTGGAAATACTTGGCGAGCTTGCCGATCGAGGTCGTCTTGCCGGCGCCATTGACGCCGGCGATCATGATCACGTACGGCCGGTGGCCGCCGACGTCGAGCGGCTGCTCGAGCGGCTGCAGGATGGCGAGCAGGGCGTCGGCCAGGGCCTTCTGGATCGCCTCCGGCGTTTCCAGCTTGTCGCGCTTGGCGGCCTTCTTCAGTTCGTCGAGCAGGTGGGTGGTCGCCTCGATGCCGACGTCGGAGGTCAGCAGCAGGCTTTCCAGTTCCTCGAGCAGTTCGTCGTCGACCTTGCCGCGGGCGAAGATCGATTTCAGCTTGCCGCCCCACTGGGCGCGGGTGCGGGCCAGGCCCTGGAACAGCCGTTCGCGCCACGACGGCGCGGCGGCGGGAGGCGTGGCAGAAGCGGCGGCGGTCTCGCCCTTGGCGTCCGGGGCGGATTTCTTCAGGAAACTGAACATGGGAAAACGAGTCTCAGAGCAGGCTGACAGGCAAGCGGCAAGCCGTTAAGATGCCGTGCGGATCGAAGCAAATAAGCCCCGGATTCTAGCAGAAAGCCACCCACCCCCATGCGCATGCGACACCATCTTCTGACCGCCCTGTTGTGCCCCTGGCTCATCGCCACGGCGGCCCTGGCCAATCCCTTCGAAACGACGCTGGCCAACGGCCTGCGCGTCATCGTCAAGGAGGACCGCCGGGCGCCGACCGCGGTGCAGATGGTCTGGTACCGGATCGGCAGCATGGACGAGGTCGACGGCACCTCGGGCGTTGCCCACGTGCTCGAGCACATGATGTTCAAGGGCACGCCGACGGTCGGCCCGGGCGAGTTCAACAAGCTGGTGGCCGCTGCCGGCGGGCGCGACAACGCCTTCACCAGCCGCGACTACACGGCCTACTTCCAGCAGATCCCGAAGGAAAAGCTGGCCGAGATGATGCAGCTCGAAGCCGACCGCATGCGCCACCTCACCGTCGACGCCAACGAGTTCGCGCAGGAAATCAAGGTGGTCATGGAAGAGCGCCGCATGCGCACCGACGACAATCCGCAGGCCAAGCTGTTCGAACAGATGAACGCCAGCGCCTTCCAGGCCCACCCCTACCGGCGGCCGATCATCGGCTGGATGGGCGATCTCGAGACGATGACCGCCGCCGACGCCAAGGCCTGGTACGACACCTGGTATGTGCCCAACAACGCCTACGTGGTCATTTCCGGCGACGTCGACCACAAGGAAGTATTCGCCCTGGCCGCCCGCCACTACGGCCCGCTGGCCGCCCGCCCGCTGCCGCCGCGCAAGGAACAGGTCGAGCCGCGCCAGGAAGGCACTCGTCGCATCACCGTCAAGGCGCCGGCCGAACTGCCGGTGCTGATCATGGGCTACAAGGCACCGGTGCTGCGCGACATCGACAAGGACCGCGACCCGTACGCGCTGCAGATGCTGGCCGCCATCCTCGACGGCCACGACGCCGCCCGCTTCAACAAGAAGCTGGTGCGCGAGGACCAGGTCGCGCTGTCGGCCGGCATCGATTACGACAGTACCGCCCGCGGCCCCGGCATGCTCTACCTGCACGGCAGCCCGTCGGCCGGCAAGACGGTGGCCGATCTCGAAGCCGCGCTGCGCGCCGAGATCGAGCGCGTGCGCCGCGACGGCGTGACGCCGGCCGAATTGAAGCGGGCCAAGGCGCAGCTGCTGGCCAGCGAGGTGTACAAGCTCGATTCGATGTTCGGCCAGGCCATGGAAATCGGCCAGATCGAATCGGCCGGCCTGCCCTACCGCCAGCTCGGGCGCATGCTCGACAAGCTGCAAGCGGTCACCGCCGCCGACGTGCAGGCAGTGGCCGGCAAGTATTTCAACGACGATGCGCTGACCGTCGGCGTGCTCGACCCGCAACCGCTGGACGGCAAGCCCCGCCGCCCGGCCTTCCCGTCCCGCCACTGATGAACCGCGCCATGATCCGCCTGCTGACCGCCGTCTTCGTCCTTTTCGCCGCCCAGTCGGCCATCGCCGGCGTCGCCATCGAGCGCTGGACCACCGCCGGCGGCACCCGCGTCCAGTTCGTCGCCAGCCGCGGCCTGCCGATGCTCGACGTACAGGTCGACTTCGCCGCCGGCTCGATGTTCGACCCGGCCGACAAGGCCGGCCTGGCCGCCCTGACCCGCGCCCTGCTCGACCTCGGCGCCGGCCGCCGCGACGAGACGGCGATCGCCGAGGAACTGGCCGACATCGGCGCCCAGCTGGCCGGCGGCGCCGACACCGACCGCGCCAGCGTCTCGCTGCGCACCCTGACCGCGCCGGAGAAGCGCGCCGTCGGCATCGACATCCTGCGCGCGGTGATCGCCCAGCCGCGCTTCGAGGCCGCCATCCTCGAACGCGAGAAGGAGCGCACCATTGCCGGCCTCAAGGAAGCCATGACGCGGCCCGACAGCATCGCCGGCAAGGCCTTCTGGGCGGCCCTCTATCCGCAGCACCCCTACGGCCGCCAGGCCAGCCCGGAATCGGTCGCCACCCTGAACCGCGACGACCTGCTCGCCTTCCACGCCCGCCACTACACCGCCGCCAACGCCAGCATCACGCTGGTCGGCGACCTGTCGCGCGCCGAAGCCCAGCAGATCGCCGAGCAGATCGCCACCAGCCTGCCCCCCGGCGCGCCGCTGCCGCTGCCGGCGGCGCCGGTCGCCGGCCCCGGCGGCAACACGGCGATCGCCCACCCGGCGACGCAGGCGCACATCTACCTCGGCCTGCCAGCCATCGAACGCGGCCACCCCGACTTCTTCCCGCTGCTGGTCGGCAACTACACCCTCGGCGGCGGCGGCTTCGTGTCGCGCCTGATGAAGGAAGTGCGCGACAAGCGCGGCTATGCCTACAGCGTGTACAGCTACTTCGCCCCGCTCAAGCAGCCCGGCCCCTTCCAGATCGGCCTGCAGACCAAGCGCGCCCAGGCCCGGGAAGCGATCAAGGTGACGCGCGAGGTGCTCGAACGCTTCGTCGCCGACGGCCCGAGCGAGGAGGAGCTGGCCGCCGCCAAGGCCAACCTGACCGGCAGCTTCCCGCTGCGCCTGGACAGCAACCGCAAGATTCTCGAGAACGTCGCGCTGATCGCCTTCTACGGCCTGCCGCTCGACTACCTCGACCGCTACCAGGAGCGGGTCCGCGCCGTCACCGCCGCCGACGTCAAGGCCGCCTTCGCCCGCCACGTGCGGCCGGCGGCACTCAACGTCGTCACCGTCGCTGCCGACTGAGGAGGCGCCCGCGATGAACTCGGTGCGCATCGTCGGCGGCAGCTTGCGCCGCCGCCTGCTGAAGTTTCCCGACAGCGAAGGCCTGCGCCCGACGCCGGACCGGGTACGCGAGACGCTGTTCAACTGGCTCGGCCAGGAACTCGACGGCGTACACTGCCTCGACCTGTTCGCCGGCAGCGGCGCGCTGGGCTTCGAAGCCGCCTCGCGCGGCGCGGCGCGGGTGGTGATGGTGGAAAAAACGCCGCGCGTGCTCGCCGCGTTGCATGAAAACCACGAATTGCTGCATAAACCGGCGGCAGTGGAGATCGTTCGCGGGGATGCGCTACAATATTTGGCTTCGACCAAAGCGAAATTCGACCTGATTTTCCTCGATCCGCCCTACAAAACGGGCTGGCTCGGCCGCCTGGAAAGCCATTTGCCGGCCGTGCTGAACGAGGATGCAGCGATTTACGTCGAGGCCGAACACGAAATCACGTCGCTTGGCGACTGGCAGACGATACGCCAGGGCAAGGCGGGCGAGGTCCATTTTCACTTGTTGCGGCGGCCAGCTTGAGCAAACTCGATCATCGCGTAGCGATCTATCCCGGCACCTTCGACCCGATCACCCGGGGCCACGAAGACCTGGTCCGGCGCGCCTCCGGCCTGTTCGACAAGCTGATCCTGGGCATCGCCGAGAGCCCGGCCAAGCAGCCGCGCTTCTCGCTCGCCGAACGGGTCGAGATGGCCAACGAAATCCTGTTCGACGTACCCAACGTCGAGATCGTCGGCTTCAACACGCTGCTGATGGACTTCGTCCACCAGCGGGGCGCCAAGGTCATCGTCCGCGGCCTGCGCGCGGTGTCCGATTTCGAATACGAGTTCCAGATGGCGGGAATGAACCGGAGTCTCTACCCCGAGGTCGAAACAGTGTTTCTGACACCCGGTGAGCAATACATGTTCATCTCCGCCACGATGGTCCGTGAAATCGCCCGGCTGGGCGGCGATGTCGGCAAATTTGTACAACCTTGTGTAGAAAAGCGCCTGCGGGCGAATACCACAGCTTAACCGAGAGAGGAACTGCTATGTCCCTGATTATTACCGACGAATGCATCAACTGCGACGTGTGCGAACCGGAGTGCCCGAACGAGGCGATCTCCCAGGGTGAAGAGATCTACCAGATCGACCCGAACAAGTGCACCGAGTGCGTCGGCCACTACGACGAGCCGCAGTGCGTGCAGGTCTGCCCGGTGGATTGCATCCCCAAGGACCCCAACCACGTCGAAACCGAGGACGCTCTCTGGGTCAAGTACGAGAAGCTGACCGGCAACAAGCGTCCCTGAAAACGCTTCGCCGCAGAAAAAAACCGCGCCCGGCGCGGTTTTTTTTCGCCCGGCTGCCGCTCAGGCCGCCTGCAGCTGCTCCGCCTCGACCGGCTGCAGCAGCGTCCGCACCCGGCCGGCGATCTCGTCGAGGGCGGCGATCTGCTGCAGCAAGCCCTTCTCGACATTGTCGAGTTCGGCGATCCGGTCTTCCAGCGTGTCGGTCGCCTGGTGGATGCGCTTGATGCTTTCCAGACGACGCTTCAGCTGGATCTGGTGCTCGCGGACCTGGGTTTCCATCGGCGCCATGATTGCCCGCAGCCAGATCTCGGCATCGCGGTTGGCATGCTCGAAGGCGCGGCGGACCTGGACTGCGACTTCCTCGAAGAACTTCTGGGTGATGTTCTTCTTGTCGTGCGTCAGCAGGCTGACCATCGTGTTCAGATGACCGTCGCACCAGGCCTGCAGGCGGTCGAGCTCCTTCTCGTAGCGCAGCAGCGAGAAGGCCGTCGGCGCCCCGAGCTTGAGTCCGTGCTCGACGGCAAAGCGCTTGTAGACGGCATCCATCATCGCCAGGATTTCGGCGATCTCCTGGTTCGAGCGCACCAGCGCCTCGCGCGAGCGGCCGAAGAAGCGGCCCATCGCATCCGACAGCGTCTTCGAGAACGCGGCCTCGAGCATCGCTTCGCGGGTTTCGTGGGTCAGATGGCGCAGCGTGTCGAGGCCCAGGTGGCCGAACAGCTTGTTGGTCAGCGTCGAGAACACGCTGCGCACCGCGTAATAGCGCTGCAGGCCGGACTCGAATTCGTCCTTCTCGGCGCGCACCTTGCCCATCATGTACTCGACGACGCCCTTGTTCTTGCCACGCAGTTCGGTCAGCTCGGTCAGCTGCTCGCGCAGCCCGAGCAGGCGCGAATCGAGCAGGCCGCGGACGCGCCGGCTGACGTCACCGAACTCGTTGTCGGTGTTGTCGCAGACGATGTCGCGCTTGGCCGGAATCAGCTCCTCGGACAGCGCCGTTTCCAGCAGCGGCAGCCGGCAGCGCTCGAGCAGCGCATCGTCGCCGGTAATCTTGGCAACCAGGCCCTTCTGCGCCGACACCGGGAATACCTGGCTGGCCGGCAGGCTGAGCAGGCTGGCACTGGTCTCGACCTGACGCTTGATTTCGGCGTCGATCTCTTCCGGCGTTTTCAGTTCGTCCCACTGGCCGTCAATCTTGTTGAGCACCACCAGGCGGCCGCGGCGGGCGGTGCCGCCGGCGCAGATATGGTCGCGCCAGATGGCCATGTCCGACTGCGTGACGCCGGTGTCGGCGCCGAGGATGAACAGCACCGCATGGGCGTTCGGCAGCAGCGACAGGGTC
>DASUZG010000037.1:0-3862 GCA_036376995.1 Azonexus sp.
TTCGCGCACCGTGCCATCCGACGTGCGCAGGCGTGACAGGGCCGGCGTCGTTTCGATCTCGGCGACGCCGACGCCAAGCGGGTTGGCGATCAGGATGCGGTCGCCGCCGGCGCGGTGCTCCCAGGACAGGCGGCCGCCGGCGGTCTGCGGCGCGGCGTCCGGCCGGCTGACGCGCAGCGCGAAGCGGGCGTCGAGCGCGAAGTCGCGCACGCTGTCGCGGGCCGGCAGGGGCGGTGGCGGCAGCGAGGAGCAGGCGGCGAGCGTCAGGCCGGCGAGCAGCAACGCGGCCAGGCGCCCCGCGGCGCGCAGCGGCGGAACGGACGGCCTCAAGGCAGCAGTTTCTTGATGGCGCCGGCGAGGATTTCGCTGTCCGGATGCTGGCGGGCGGCCTCGGTCAGCAGCTGCCGGGCTTCGTCGCGGCGTCCCAGGTGCCACAGCACTTCGCCCAGGTGGGCGGCGATTTCCGGGTCGGCCTTGGTGCGGTAGGCGCGCTCGAGCGTCGCCCGCGCTTCCTCGAAGCGGCCCAGGCGGAACTGGACCCAGCCGAGGCTGTCGGCGATGAAGGGGTCGTCCGGCTGCAGCGTCACGGCGCGGGAGATCAGTTCGTGGGCTTCGGCGAGCCGCAGGTTGCGGTCGGCCCACGAATAGCCGAGGGCATTGAGGGCGTGAGCGTGGTCCGGGCGCAGGCTGAGCAGGTGCTTCAGGTGGGTTTCCAGCAGGTCCGGGCGGCCGCTGCGCTCGGCGGTCAGCGCGGCGTCGTAGAGCATTTCCGGATTGTCGGGCTGGCTGGCGAGCGCCTCGGCCAGCACCTCGTAGGCTTCGGCGTGGCGGCCGGCGTCGCGCAGCAGCTGGGCCTCGGCCAGCGTCAGCTGGGTGCGTTCCTCGGCGCTGCCGCCGCGGGTGTTGTGCAGCAGCTGCCGGGCTTCCTCGGGCTTGCCCTGCTGCAGCAGGATCTGCGCCGAGCGGGCGCGGGCGGCGATGTACTGGTTGCCGGCCGTCACCTGCTGGTAGTGGGCGAGCGCGGCGTCCGGCTTCTTCTGTTCCTGGTCGAGCTGGCCGAGGAAGAAATGCACGGTGCTCTTGTCGGCGAAATCGGTCTTCAGCAGTTTCTCCAGCTGCTGCCGGCCGGTCTGGGTGTCGCCCTGCTGCAATGCCAGCATGGCGATCGGATAGATGATCTCGGGATTTTCCGGGTTGTCCTTGAGGAGGCGGTCGAAATGCCGGCGCGCCTCGTCGTAGCGCCGTTCGCCGATCAGCAGGCGGGCCAGCGTCAGGCGGGCTTCCCCGGCCGCCGGGTTGCGCTCGACGAAGTCGTTCAGGCCGTCGATGGCGCTGGCGCCGGAGTGGCGGGCCTGCAGCTGGGCCCGGGCCAGCGCCGCGGCCTCCCAGTCGGGGCGCAGCAGCAGGGCCTTTTCCAGTTCGGTCCGGGCGCGCACTTCGTCGGAGGCATTGGCGGCTGCCTGGGCCATCGCGAAATGGGCTTCCGGCAGGCTGTCGTAGGGGGCGGCCAGCTGGTCGATCAGGCGCTGCACGGCCTTCTTGTCTTCATGGCGGCCCAGCATGCGGTTCAGGTGCAGCAGGTTGTTGGCGATGTTGGTCGGGTCGCGCTCGAGCAGCAGGGCCAGCTGCGGCGCCAGTTCGTCGAGGCGGTTGGACAGCACCAGCAGCGACGAGTGGGCCTGGCGGGCGCGCGTCGACTCGGGCTCGACCTCGAGCCACAGGCGCGACAGCTCGAGGGCGCGTTCGTATTGGCGGGCGAAGCCGGCCACCTCGACGGCGCGGGCCAGCACTTTCGGGTCGCGCGTGCGCCGGGCGAGGTCCGACCACGCCTCGACGCCGACGCGGGTGTCGCCGCGCTGCAGGGCGAATTCGCCGAGCAGCGACTGGAACACGACGCGGGCCAGCAGGTTCTCCTCCTGCGGCTCGACCACCGCTGCCCGCCGCGCCGCCGCGCCGGCGGACGGCGGCGCTCCGAGGCTGGGGCCGGCCAGGGCCAGACCCAGGGCGAGAGCGAGGGCGGTGACGGGGAACTTCGCGTGCATGGTGGGCTTTCGGTCGTTGATGCGCGTTGGAGCGCATAGAATCGCTTAAGTTTTGCGATGTTATTTGGGATTGTCAGGAGGAACAAGCGATGCCGGAATTGCCGGAGGTCGAGGTCTGCCGGCAGGGACTGCTGCCGGAGCTGGCGGGGCAGCGCATCGAGGCGGTGCGGCTGCGCGCGCCCAAGCTGCGCTATCCGGTCCCGCCGGAACTGGCCGAGCTGTTGCCCGGCTGCACCGTGCAGGCCATTCGCCGGCGCGGCAAGTACCTGCTGTTCGACTGCGCCCGGCCGGGTGTCGAGGGCAGCCTGATCGTGCACCTCGGGATGTCCGGCAATCTGCGTTTCGTGCCGTTCGGCCAGCCGCCGGACAAGCACGATCATTTCGAGCTGGGGCTGGGCTCGCAATTGCTGCGCCTGGCCGACCCGCGCCGCTTCGGACTGGTGCTGTGGCAGCCGGGACCGCCGGCCGAGACGGCCGCGCACCCGCTGCTGGCCGTGCTCGGAGTCGAGCCGCTGACCGAGAGCTTCGACGGTGCCTGGCTGCATGCCGCCTGCGCCCGGCGCGCCAGCCCGGTCAAGCCGGTGCTGATGGACAGCCACCTGGTGGTCGGGATCGGCAATATCTATGCGTCGGAAAGCCTGTTCCGCGCCGGCATCTCGCCGCTGCGGGCGGCCAACCGGATCAGCCGGGCGCGCTGCGAGCTGCTCGCCGCCGCCATTCGCGAGACCTTGTCGGATGCCATCGCGGCCGGCGGCAGCAGCATCCGCGATTACGTGCACAGCGACGGCGGGGCCGGCTGCTTCCAGATCCAGGCCGCGGTTTACGAACGCGACGGCCAGCCGTGCCGGCGCTGCAGCGGGGTCATCCGGCAGATCCGCCAGGCCGGGCGGAGCACCTATTACTGTCCGCAGTGCCAGCATTAATTGCTGGCGGCAAGCCCCTGTTTATATGCTAAATTGAAGCCTTCGCACGTCTCTACAGGGCATGACATGTCGCTTGCCAATCAATTCGCCGCCTACACCGCCTGGCGCGCCCGCCTGTCGTCCAACATCGGCGAATTCAAGGAGTGGCTCGCCGAGAACGAGCTGTCCGATGCCCAGACCGACCTGCGCCTGACCCAGCTGCTCGAGCGCCTGCGCGAAGATCGGCTGAACGTGGCTTTCGTCGCCGAGTTCTCGCGCGGCAAGTCGGAACTGATCAACGCCATCTTCTTCGCCGAGTACGGCACCCGCATGCTGCCTTCGTCGGCCGGCCGGACCACGATGTGCCCGACCGAACTGCTGTTCGACGCGAGCAAGCTGCCGTGCATCGAGCTGCTGCCGATCGAGACCCGCGCTTCCAGTTCCGGTGTCACCGAGTACAAGCGCTTTCCCGAGGAATGGACCGTCGTCCGCCTCGACGTCGAGTCGCCGGATGCCATGCAGGACGCCCTGCGCCAGGTCAGCGAGACGACCCGCGTCACGCCGGAGGCGGCGGCCGGTCTCGGCTTCGAGGTCGGCACCGGCGATATCGACTTCTACCGGGTCGGCGATGACGGTCTGGTCGAGGTGCCGCGCTGGCGCCACGCCATCATCAATTTCCCGCACCCGCTGCTCAAGCAGGGCCTGACCATCCTCGACACCCCGGGTCTCAACGCCATCGGCGCCGAGCCGGAACTGACCCTGTCGCTGCTGCCGAATGCCCATGCGGTGCTGTTCATCCTCGGCGCCGACACCGGCGTCACGCAGTCGGACATGGCCATCTGGCGCGACCATATCTGTGCCGGCGGCACCGCCCGCCGCGGCCGCCTGGTGGTGCTGAACAAGATTGACGGCCAGTGG
>DASUZG010000038.1:0-5679 GCA_036376995.1 Azonexus sp.
CCCGCCCCAGCCCGAGGTGCGGCCGGATACCGGCGCCGGCGATATCCGGCCCAGCCCCGGCAAGCGCGTGCTGATCCTGGTCGAGAACCTGCCCAGCCCCTTCGACCGCCGCGTCTGGCAGGAAGCGACGACGCTGCGCGATGCCGGCTACCAGGTCACCATCATCTGCCCGACCGGGCGCGGCTACGAGCAGAAATTCGAGGTCATCGAGCAGATCCACATCTACCGCTACCACCTGCCGGTGGAAGCCGAAGGTGCGCTCGGCTACGTGCTGGAATACTCGGCCGCCCTGCTGCAGACCTTCCGGCTCAGCTGGCGGGTCTATCTCGAACGCGGCTTCGACGTCATCCACGCCTGCAACCCGCCCGACCTGTTCTTCCTGATCGGCATCTTTTTCAAGGCCTTCGGCAAGAAATACCTGTTCGACCACCACGACATCAATCCCGAACTCTACGAGGCCAAGTTCGGCCGCCGCGACGCCTTCTACCACCTGCTGGTGCAGTTCGAGAAGTGGTCCTTCCGCACCGCCGACGTCTCCATCGCCACCAACCACTCCTACCGGCGCATCGCCATCGAACGCGGCGGCATGGCCCCCGAGCGCGTCTTCGTGGTGCGCAGCGGGCCGAGTCTGGAGCGCCTGCGCATTGGCCCGCCGCGCGAGGAACTGAAGCGCGGCCGCCGCTACCTGGTCGGCTACGTCGGCGTGATGGGCAAGCAGGAAGGCATCGACCACCTGCTGCACGCGGTGCGCCACATCGTCCATGTCTACGGGCGCCACGACATCCATTTCGGCCTGGTCGGCGGCGGCACCTCGCTCGAAGCCATGCAGCAACTCGCCGCCTCGCTCGGCGTTGCCGACTACGTCACCTTCACCGGCCGGGTCAGCGACGAGGAAATGCTGGCCATGCTCAACACCGCCGACGTCTGCGTCAATCCGGATTCAGCCAACGCGATGAACGACAAGTCGACCATGAACAAGATCATGGAGTACATGGCACTGGGCAAGCCCATCGTCCAGTTCGACCTCACCGAGGGCCGCTTCTCGGCCCAGGAGGCCTCGCTCTACGCCGAACCGGACGACAGCGCCGACCTCGCCGCCAAGCTCGTCTTCCTGCTCGACGACGAAGCCCTGCGCCAGCGCATGGGTGCCGCCGGCCGCCAGCGCGTGCTCAACGAACTGGCCTGGCACCACGAAGTGCCGAAACTGCTGGCCGCCTACCGGACCCTGTGGCAGGGCCAGGAAGGCAGTTCCCCGGCCAGCCGGGTGGCGGCGCCGTGAGATTCAGTATGAATGCGTGCTGACGCCGTTGCAGACCTAGCCAGATTTGGAAAGGGGTCGTTCAGGAACGTAGAGCTAACCGGCGCTGCGCGGCTTTATCGCGAAGCGTCCAGCGACCGAAGGGAGCGAGGTTGAGCGCCGGGTTAGAACTGGCTGGCAGATGCGCACGGGTTTTACGGCTTTGATTATTTGCACCATTGCTTCTCGCAGGGAATGCCGTCGTTGTTTCCATCCATCTTGGCCCCCGGGCAATTTTGCAAGAAGAAAGTTGCTTCTTGGCAGGATGTCATTTGGGAGCAGTATGTTCGGCCGTCGCACTTGAACTGCTGCGAAGGGATTGTTTCTGCAATGGGACTACGCGGACGTGCGGGTTCGGCCGCGCCCTCGGCGCTAGCCAAAGCGAGTTGTCGGCCTTGATATTTTGCGTAGCCCTGCCAACCGATAGCGATAAGGATTGCGATAAGAATGAGCTTTTTCATAGATCGGGTGACTCGAAAGTTCTAACGTGAAGGTGAGGGGCGACGGGCCGGCCCCGCCGGCACGGCGTCCCAGCGGCGAAGCCGCGCCTCAACCGGAGTGTTGGGCAACATTTCAGTCACCGTCGTGATGCTCGTAGCCGTGCATGGACGGGCTAAAGTCGGAGCCGCCGCCAGCGCTCGATTTGTCCCCGGTGGCGGACGGAATCTTGGCGCCGTACTTGCGCTCGAAGTCTCGACGGAGTAATCCGTCGCACAACTGAAGCCCTGCAACGATTAGGAGGGCGAGTGCGACGCCGCACAAGAGACCGAATATTGCGTAATAGTTGAAAGGAACGCCTTCGATGGAGCAGCAATACTCCATGCCAGCACCAGAAAATACCTTCTCAACCACCAGCAAGACGCAGCCAGCAAGAACCACCAACAGGACCAGACCGAGGAGTAGGAGCAATAAACAGTACGTGCACCTTGGCTTCGGTGATGAGAGATCGGGGTGGCTCATGTTGCCCAACGTGAAGTAGACGGCATATTCGCCGTATAAGCCGGCTGAACGCCATATATCCTGAACAACGTGGCAGCTCGGAAGGCTGGCCAATGACGGGTTACGCCAGGTTGGCGATAATATTTTTGTGAATAGATGGCACTCATACGCGGCGCTGGTCACATGACTTATGGATTGTGGCATCCACGTTGCCAATTGTCATGTTTCAGGCATTTTGCCAGTGGGTGCTGTGAGTCTATTTTCCCTACACCCGCTCTGGGCGCTAGCAATCCTGGCGTGCCTTAACCATCAGGATTGAAAGATGCGGAAGGCCGACGGCGAAGCGCGGCTAGGCGTCCCGAGGGATGCTCGGTATCTGCCTTTCCCGCCGGCGCGCGGTCAGAAGGCGTTGATGACAGTGCCGACGACGCGTGTGCCGGTGTCGTTGAGTTCCTTCAGCATGGCGTTGCTGGCTTCGATCCGCGTGTGGTCGCGGCGGGCAATGACCAGTGCGTTGCCGGCGCGGAAGGCGACGCTGCGGGCGTCGGCGCAGGATTGCGCGGCGGAGGTGTCGAGCAGGATCAGGTCGAATTTCATCGCCAGTTCGTCGAGCAGGCTGCCCAGCCGGGGCCGCGACAGGAGTTCCTGCGGGTTGGGCGGCACGGCGCCGGCCGGCAGCAGCGAGAGCTTCGGGCAGCCGGCCACGGGCAGCACGGTTTCGACATTGGTGCGCCCGGCCAGTACGGCGGCCAGGCCGATGCGGTTGGGCGTGTTGAACATCTGGTGCTGGCGCGGATGGCGCAGATCGGCGTCGATCAGCAGCGTGCGCAGGCCGAGTTGCGAGAAGACGATGGCCAGGTTGGCGGCGACGCAGCTGCGGCCGTCGCCGCGCCCCGGGCTGGTGATGGCCAGCGAGCGCCGGCCGGCGGCCATGTCGAACCAGCGCAGCAGCAGCTGGGTGCGCAGGCCACGCAGTTCCTCGGTGCACGGATGGCGCGGCTGGAAGGCGGCGATCAGCTCGGGGCTGGCCCCGGCATCGCCGGGCAGGAGCTGCGGCAGGCCGTACTGGCGGTCGAGCGCCGCGGTGACGTCGTCGTCGTCGAGCAGGCCGAGGCGGCGGGCGGCCTCGCCGAAGAGCAGGCCGCGCCGGTGCTGCAGATCGACGATGCGTTCGAGATCGGCCTCCTTGAGCTTGCCTTCGTCGACCAGGATGGCACCGATCTGGTGATCGTCATTGGCGATCACTCGGCTGCTGCCTTCCAGGGGCAGGACATTGTCGTGGGCCATCATGGGCGCTCCTCAACCGGGATTGGGTAAAGCGGGCAGGCCGTCGGACGGCCCGGAGAGACGGCCGCCGGCGGGCGGCTGCCACGAGGACAGCTCGGCCAGCACCGGCACCGGCCATTCGTTGTGCAGGTCGCGGCGCGAGCGCACCCGGTGGTCGAGCATTTCCATCAGATAGACGATGCACAGCCCGAGCAGGGTGCCGACCACCATCGCCAGCGCGATGTTGAGCATGATGATCGGGCGCGTCGCCTTGAACGGCGGCACCGCGGCATGCAGCACGCTGATGTTGGTGCGGTTGGCGCGGCTTTCGACGCGGTTTTCCAGCGAATGCTGCATGGCCGTCTCGTAGGCCCGCTGGGCGATCTCGACGTCGCGCGTCAGCACGGCGATCTGGTCGCGGTATTCCTTGAGCTGCAGCACGCGGGCGCGCTGCGATTCCAGCTCGTCGCGCAGTTCGGCGACGCGGCGCCGGTTGTGCGCCGTCGGGCCGGGTGCCTCGGGGCTGCCCTCGGCGTGCAGCATGGAACGCAGGCGCTGGGTCTCGGCCAGCTGGCGCTGGTAGGAGGGATGGTTGCTGCCGAGGCGGGCCGCGTATTCCTGCAGCTTGCTCTCGGCGCGGATCAGTTCGGTGCGGATACTCTGGCTGGCCCCGCTTTCGCGCAGCGCCGGGTCGGCGACGCCGGACCGCCGGGCCTGCGCCTTCACCACTTCGCTGGCGAGGTCCGAGAGGGCCAGGCTTTCGACGTCGTAGCGTTCGTCGACCAGGCCCTTCTCGCGCTGGAAGGCGGTCAGGCGGCCCTGGGCCCGTTCCAGGTTGCCGCGCAGGTCGCGGATCTGCTCGTCGAACCAGGCGGCGGTCTGGCGCGAGGGCTCGACGCGCAGTTCGAGGGCGGTCGCCACGTAGGCCCGGGCGAAGGCATTGGCGACCAGCGCCGAGAATTGCGCGTCGGGCGCCGGGAAGGCGATCTGCACGATGCTGCTCTGCGTGGTGTCGGTCTTCAGGTCGCGCAGCAGCGCCAGCGCCAGCCAGTCTTCGATCGAGCCCTCGCCGTCGGTGGCCTTCTCGAAGGCCTCGCGCGACTCGGGGCGGCTGGCCAGATCGAGGCTGTCCACCACCTTGCGCGCCACTTTCTGGCTGTTGATGATGTCGACCTGCGTCTGCAGGTAGGCGATGCGCTCGCGCAGGCCGAAATCGGCGCTGGCGTTGCGCATCGACTGCTCATCCTTGCTGTCGATCAGCACGGCGGCCTTGGCGACGTAGGTCTTGGGCATCAGCAGGCTGACCACGAGGGTCGCCAGGACCGTGGCGCCGAGCACGAAGAGCAGGATCCGGAAGCGTGCCCGGACGGCGGAGAGCAGGAGATGGGGGTTCATGGCGATGGTTTCCCGGCGGGCTAGAACAGGCTTTCCTGGACCTGGATGATGTCGTTGGGCAATACCTGGTCGCCGAGCTTGATTTCGCTGCGCGACAGTTCGCCGTCGGCGTTGCGGCGGGCGACGCGGATGCCGCGCTCGGTGCCGCGGATGGTGACGCCGCCGCCCAGCGACAGCGCCTGCATCACCGTCATGTCGCTTTCCAGCCGGTAGGTGCCGGCGCGCTGCACCTCGCCGTAGATATAGAACATCGGCGCCCGGCGCACGAAGACGGTGTCGCCGTTCTCGACTTCGAGATTGGCCGCCATGTCGCCGTTGCGGTACATCCGGGCGAGGTCGATCTCGAAGCGCTCGCTGCTGCCGTCGCGATTGCGCACCAGCGTCACCACGTCGTCGCCGTTGGGTCCGATGCCGCCGGCCAGGGCCAGCAGGTCGGTGACCGTGGTGCTGGTCTCGTCGAGCGCGTAGCGGCCGGGCCGCAGCACCTGGCCGAGGACCGAAACCTGGCGGCTGCGGACCTGGATGACGCTGACGGTGACCTGCGGATCGCGGATGAAATTGCCGCTCTTGAGCAGTCCGGCGAGGTGTTCGCCGGCTGCCACCGGGCTCAGGCCGTCGAGCTTGACGCTGCCGAGCAGCGGAAAGCGGATGTAGCCGTTGGCCGAGATGCGGGTTTCGGTGGTCAGGTCGGGATTCTCGAAGACCACGATGCGGATGCTGTCGCCCGGCCCCAGCGCATCGTCGGCGGCGGCCAGCGCCGGGCCGGCCAGGCCCAGGCAGGA
>DASUZG010000039.1:0-4638 GCA_036376995.1 Azonexus sp.
TGGGCCTCAAGGTCATCGCCGAAGGCGTCGAGACCGAGGACCAGTTCGAGTTGCTGCGCAGCAACGGCTGCGACGAGGTCCAGGGCTACCTGTTCAGCAAGCCGCTGACCAGCGCCGGCGCTTTCGCCTTCCTGCACGCCCGCTACCCGACACGGTAAAATCCGCGCCTTTCGACATTGCGGGGAATATCCATGGCACAGCGCACGCTGGCTCGCTACCTGACCGAGGAACAACGCGACAAGGGCGCCATCACCGGCGATCTGAAACTGCTGCTTGAGGTCGTTGCCCGTGCCTGCCAGGCCATCTCGGTGGCCATCGGCAAGGGCGGCCTGGGCGGCGTGCTCGGCGAAGCCGGCAGCGACAACGTGCAGGGCGAAGCACAGAAGAAGCTCGACGTGCTGTCCAACGAAATCCTGCTCGAAGCCAACGAATGGGGCGGCCATCTCGCCGCCATGGCCTCCGAGGAAATGGACCTGCCGCACCTGGTGCCGCACCGCTTCCCGAAGGGCGAATACCTGCTGACTTTCGACCCGCTCGACGGCTCGTCGAACATCGACGTCAATGTCTCGATCGGCACCATCTTCTCGGTGCTCAAATGCCCCGAAGGCGCCGACCTGTCGACGCCGCAGGCGGCCGAAGCCGCCTTCCTGCAGCCGGGCACCGCCCAGGTCGCCGCCGGCTACGCGGTGTACGGCCCGACCACGCTGCTGGTGCTGTCCGTCGGCGACGGCGTCGTGGTGTTCACGCTCGACCGCGAGCAGGGCCAGTTCGTGCTGACCCAGGAAAACGTCCGCATTCCCGAAGAAACCAAGGAATTCGCCATCAACATGTCGAACCGCCGCTTCTGGGAAGCGCCGGTGCAACGCTACGTCGACGAGATGGTCGCCGGCCGCGAAGGCCCGCTCGGCAAGGACTACAACATGCGCTGGGTGGCCTCGATGGTGGCCGACGTGCATCGCATCATGACCCGCGGCGGCATCTTCATGTACCCGCTCGACAGCAAGATGCAAGAGAAGGGCGGCAAGCTGCGCCTGATGTACGAAGCCAACCCGATGGCCTTCCTGGTCGAGCAGGCCGGCGGCGCCGCCACCACTGGCCGGCGGCGCATCCTCGACATCGCCCCGGAGCACCTGCACCAGCGCGTGCCGGTCATCCTCGGCTCGCGCCACGAGGTCGAGCGCGTCACCGCCTACCATTCCGCATAATTTGCGCTACATTGAGCGCCCGCAACCGACCGGAGGATTTTCCATGCCGCTACGCCCCCTCGCCCTGATCGTCGCCGCCGCCCTCGTTGCCGGTTGCGTCGGCAACGAAACCAAGCCGGCCCAGCCGGCGCCGGAACAGGCCAGCGCCGCCCCGGCCCCGGCGCCCGCCGCCGCCCCGGCCAAGCCGGAATGCCCGCCGGAACCGGCCAAGAAGAAGACCGCCACCAAGAAGACGACGGCCAAGAAGGACGAGAAGCCGCTCGCCCCGCCCGACTGCGAACCGGCCAAGGCCAAGACGGCGGCTGCTCCCGCTCCCGCCGCCGCCCCCGCCGCCAAGCCCGCCGCTGCGGCGACCCCGGCCCCGGCGGCCGCCCCGGCCACCAGCGCCGCCGGCAAGGGCTGCAACCCGTGCGTCGTCAAGTCGCGCGACGGCACCTTCGAAGGCGAGGTTTACGGCACCATCCCGTCGTCCAGCAAGTGGGCCAAGCTGCAGATCGGCATGGAGCAGCCGGAAGTCGAACGCCTGCTCGGCGTCAGCCACAACGTCCATGCTTACCCGACGGCCAAGGCCTGGATCCCGTTCTACTACGGTACCGACCGCACCCGCTACGAAGTCCGCTATCCGGGCCAGGGCAGTGTCTCCTACACCGGCGGCAGCTGGGGTGGCGGCCAGGGCGTGCTGATGATGATCAACTACGACCCGAGCCAGCAGTGACAGTGGCATTTCCGGCAGGTCGCCACCTGCCGGAAGCACACACGACCCTACCCAAAAGGGGGCATTTCCCGGATAATTTCGGCTTTTTCGCAGGCTGGATTTCCGGATCATGAGCGTCGCCACTCCCCCCAAGTTTTCCCCCCTGACCGGCGCCATCCGCGCCCTGGCCATGGATGCCGTGCAGCAGGCCAACTCCGGCCACCCCGGCGCACCGATGGGCATGGCGGAAATCGCCGAAGTGCTGTGGCGCCGCCACCTGCGGCACAACCCGGCCAACCCGCAGTGGCCGGACCGCGACCGCTTCGTGATGTCGAACGGCCACGGCTCGATGCTGGTTTACGCCCTGCTGCACCTGTCCGGCTACGACGTCACCGTCGATGACCTGAAGAATTTCCGCCAGCTGCACTCGCGCACCCCGGGCCATCCGGAATTCGGCTACACGCCGGGCGTCGAGACCACCACCGGCCCACTCGGCCAGGGCATCACCAACGCCGTCGGCTTCGCGCTCGCCGAGCGTGTGCTGGCCGCCGAGTTCAACAAGCCCGGCCACACCATCGTCGATCACCACACCTACGTCTTCCTCGGCGACGGCTGCCTGATGGAAGGCGTCTCCCACGAAGCCTGTTCGCTCGCCGGCACGCTCGGCCTGGGCAAGCTGATCGCCTTCTGGGACGACAACGGCATTTCCATCGACGGTCACGTCGAAGGCTGGTTCACCGACGACACGCCGAAGCGCTTCGAAGCCTACGGCTGGCACGTCATTCCGAACGTCGACGGCCATGACGCCGATGCCGTCGAGAAGGCCCTGCTTGCTGCCAAGGCCGTCGGCGACAAGCCGAGCCTGATCTGCTGCCGGACCACCATCGGCATGGGCTCGCCCAACAAGCAGGGCTCGCACGACTGCCACGGCGCGCCGCTCGGCAAGGACGAGATCGCCGCCGCCCGCGAATACATCGGCTGGAACCACGCCCCCTTCGAAGTTCCGGCCGACGTCTACGCCGCCTGGAACCGCAAGCCGGCCGGCGCCGCCTTCCAGGAGAACTGGGATAAGCGCTTCGCTGCCTACCGTGCCGCTTTCCCGGCCGAGGCCGCCGAATTCGAGCGCCGCGTCATCAAGGGCGAACTGCCGGCCACCTGGGCCGCGACCAAGGCCGCCTACCTCGCCGCCTGCCGCGACAAGGCCGAGAACATCGCCACCCGCAAGGCCAGCCAGAACGCCATCGCCGCGCTGGTCCCGGCGGCGCCGGAAATCTTCGGCGGCTCGGCCGACCTGGCCGGCTCCAACCTGACTTTCGTCAAGGGCAGCAAGGGCGTCACCAGGACCGAGGGCGGCAACTACTGTTACTACGGCGTGCGCGAATTCGCCATGACCGCCATCGCCAACGGCCTCGCGCTGCACGGCGGCCTGCTGCCCTACACCGCGACCTTCCTCGTCTTCTCCGACTACGCCCGCAACGCCATCCGCATGGCGGCGCTGATGAAGCAGCGCCAGGTCATGGTCTATACCCATGACTCCATCGGCCTCGGCGAGGACGGCCCGACGCACCAGCCGATCGAGCACGTGCCCAGCCTGCGCATCATCCCGAACCTCGATGTCTGGCGCCCGGCCGACGCGACCGAGACGGCCATCGCCTGGATCGCCGCCGTCGAACGGACCGACGGTCCGTCGCTGTTGGCCCTGTCGCGCCAGAACCTGCCGACGGTCACCGCCCAGGCGAGTGATGCCGACATCGCCAGGGGTGGCTACGTGCTGTCCGATTGCGCCGGCGAAGCCCAGATCACCTTCATCGCCACCGGTTCCGAAATCAAGCTGGCGCTCGACGCCCAGGCCGCACTGGCCGGCGAAGGCATCGCCACGCGCGTCGTCTCGATGCCGTGCAGCAACGTCTTCGATCGTCAGGATGCCGATTACAAGGCGGCCGTGCTCGGCAGCTGCAAGAAGCGCCTCGCCATCGAAGCGGCGCATCCGGATTTCTGGCGCAAGTATGTCGGCCTGCACGGCGCCGTGATCGGCCTCGACCATTTCGGCGAATCGGCCCCGGCCGGCCAGTTGTTCGAGCTGTTCGGCTTCACCGTCGCCAATGTCGTCGCCACGGCGAAAGCACTGCTGTCCTGATCAATTACAGAGGAGAAATTTCCATGGCTATCAAGGTTGCAATCAACGGCTTCGGCCGCATCGGCCGCTGCACGCTGCGCGCGATTTACGAACAGGGCCTGCAGAATGAATTCGAAGTCGTCGCCATCAACGCCTCCGGCGACCTGGCGACCAACGCCCACCTGCTGAAGTACGACACCACGCACGGCCGTTTCCGCACCAGCGTCGAGACCGAAGGCGAAAACGTCATCATCATCGACGGCAAGAAGATCCCGTTCTACTCGACCAAGGATCCGAAGGGCGTCAACTGGGCGACGCACGGCGTCGACGTGCTGCTCGAATGCACCGGCGCCTACACCACCAAGGCCAAGGCTGCCGCGCTGCTCGAGCAGGGCGCCCAGCGCGTGCTGATCTCCGCCCCGGGCGGCGATGACGTCGACACCACGATCGTCATGGGCGTCAACGAAGGCGCGCTGAAGGCAGAGCACACCGTCGTCTCCAACGCTTCCTGCACGACCAACTGCCTGGCCCCGGTGGCCAAGATCCTGGCCGACAGCGTCGGCATCAAGCAGGGCCTGATGACCACCATCCACGCCTACACCAACGACCAGGTCACCGTCGAC
>DASUZG010000040.1:0-2917 GCA_036376995.1 Azonexus sp.
GGTGGCGCGGCTTCGAACCGGTGGCGATGATGACCTGCTTGGCCAGCACTTCCTCGGCACCGACCTTGACCTTCCACAGGTCGCCTTCCTTGCCGACGAAGGAGCCGTGACCCGGGATCATCGTGACCTTGTTCTTCTTGAACAGGCCCTTGATGCCGGAAGTCAGCTGATTGACGACGGTATCCTTGCGTGCCTTCATCACCGGCACGTCGATGGTCGGCTTGGAGACCTTGATGCCCTGGCCGGCGAAAGTGTGTGCCGCTTCCTCGAACAGGTGCGAGGTGTGCAGCAAGGCCTTGGACGGGATGCAGCCGACGTTCAGGCAGGTGCCGCCAAGGCGCGGTTCGCCCTTGGGGTCGGCATAGGGATTGGATTCACAGCAGGCGGTGGAAAAGCCCAGTTGCGCGGCGCGGATCGCCGCCACGTAGCCGCCGGGGCCGCCGCCGATGACGAGCACGTCGAATTGCTTGGACATGAGTTACCTCTCTTGTTCTTCAGATGTGCAAAAGCGCCAGCGCCCGGAGCGGGACGCTGGCGCCGGCAAACGTCGATCAGACGCCGAGCAGCAGGCGGGACGGATCTTCCAGGGCTTCCTTCATGGTCACCAGACCGAGGACGGCTTCGCGGCCGTCGATGATGCGGTGATCGTAGGACATGGCCAGGTAGTTCATCGGGCGGACGACGACCTGACCGTTTTCCACCACGGCGCGGTCCTTGGTGGCATGGATGCCGAGGATGGCCGATTGCGGCGGGTTGATGATCGGGGTCGACATCATCGAGCCGAAGATGCCGCCGTTGGAGATGGAGAAGGTGCCGCCGGTCAGTTCCTCGATCGACAGCTTGCCGTCCTTGGCCTTGACGCCGAATTCGGCGATCTTCTTCTCGATCTCGGCGATCGACATCTGGTCGGCATTGCGCAGGATCGGCACGACCAGGCCGCGCGGCGAACCAACAGCGATGCCGATGTCGACGTAGCCGTGGTAGACGATGTCGTTGCCGTCAACCGAGGCGTTCAGCACCGGGAATTTTTGCAGCGCGGCACAGGCGGCCTTGACGAAGAAGCCCATGAAGCCGAGGCGCACGCCGTGGGTCTTCTCGAACTTCTCGCCATACTGCTTGCGCAGGGCCATGACCGGGGCCATGTTGACTTCGTTGAAGGTGGTCAGGATGGCGTTGGTCGATTGCGACTGCAGCAGGCGCTCGGCGATGCGGGCACGCAGGCGGGTCATCGGCACGCGCTGTTCGGTACGGTCACCCAGCGCGACGCCGGTGGTCGGCGCGGCGATGCTGACGGCAGCCGGGGCGGCGGCAGCCACCGGGCCGGCCTTCGGCGCGGCGCCAACGGCGTCTTCCTTGGTCACGCGACCACCGCGGCCGGAACCGGCGACGTCGGCGGCAGCAATGCCCTTCTCGTCGAGGATCTTGCGGGCCGCCGGGCTGGCGGTGCCGGCCGGAGCAGCAGCGGCCGGGGCCGGAGCCGCCTTGGCAGCCGGTGCGGCAGCAGCCTTCGGCGCTTCGGCCGCCGGCGCGGCGGCGCCCGCGGTGGCGGCGGTATCGATCTTGGCGATCAGCTCGCCGGAAACGACGGTTTCGCCATCGCCCTTGATGATTTCGACGAGCACGCCGGCACCCGGCGACGGGACTTCGAGGACCACCTTGTCGGTCTCGATGTCGATCAGGATTTCGTCACGGGCGACGGCTTCGCCGATCTTCTTCTTCCAGGAAGCGAGCGTGCCTTCGGCGACGGACTCGGAAAGCTGGGGAACTTGGACTTCGATAATGCTCATGGTTACTCCACTCTGCTGTCGTTATTAGTACTCGATCTTGCCCAGGGCGGACTCGATCAGTGCTTTTTGTTGCTCGTTGTGCTTGGCGAGGTACCCCACGGCCGGCGACGAGGAAGCCGGACGGGAAACCAGCAGCAGCTTCTGCTTGGCACCCAGTTCGCTGTCCAGGTGATGGCGCGAGGCGAACCAGTACCAAGCGCCCTGGTTGCGCGGTTCTTCCTGGGCCCAGACGATCTCGGTGGCCTTCGGATACTTGGCCAGCTCGGCGTGCAGGGACTCCTTCGGGAAGGGGTACAGCTGTTCCAGGCGGACGATCGCGATATCGGTGATCTTCTTCTCGCGACGGGCAGCCAGCAGGTCGTAGTAGACCTTGCCGCAGCACAGGACGACGCGCTTGACCTTCTTCGCGTCGATCTTGTCGACTTCGCCGATCACGCGCTGGAACTCGCCGTTGGCCAGATCTTCCAGCGGCGACGCAGCATCCTTGTGGCGCAACAGCGACTTCGGCGACATCACGACCAGCGGCTTGCGCTGCATGCGCACCGCCTGGCGGCGCAGCATGTGGAAGACCTGGGCGGCGGTGGTCGGCACGCAGACTTCCATGTTCATCTCGGCGCAGGCCTGCATGAAGCGCTCCAAGCGGGCTGACGAGTGTTCCGGACCCTGGCCTTCGTAGCCGTGCGGCAGCAGCATGACCAGACCGCAGGCGCGGCCCCACTTGGCTTCGCCGGAGGCGATGAACTGGTCGATGACGACCTGAGCGCCGTTGGCAAAATCGCCGAACTGGCCTTCCCAGATCACCAGCTCGTACGGGTTGGCCGAGGCGTAGCCGTAGTCGAAGGCGAGCACGGCTTCTTCGGACAGGACCGAGTCGTAGCACTGGAAGCCGGCCTGCTTTTCCTGCAGGTTCTTCAGCGGATGGTAGGTGCCCTCGGACCAGTTGGTGCGGTTCTGGTCGTGGAAGGCGGCGTGGCGGTGGAAGAAGGTGCCGCGGCCGACGTCTTCGCCGGAAAGGCGGACACCGTAGCCGGAGACGAGCAGCGAGGCGTAGGCCAGGTTTTCGGCCATGCCCCAGTCGATCGCCTGCTTGCCCTCGCCCATCGCGCGGCGGTCGTCGACGATCTTCTTGA
>DASUZG010000041.1:0-2766 GCA_036376995.1 Azonexus sp.
GAAACCGGCCAGCTTCTCGTAGGCCGGGAAGGGCAGGTCGTCGAGATCGACGATGCGGTCGCGGCGCGGATTGATGTGCGTCTTGCCGTCCTCGCCGCGGTAGATCAGGTTGCCGATGCTCTTCAGCGGCCTGCCGTCGGCCAGCTCGAGCATCGCCCCTTCGCCTTCGCCGATGACCAGATAGTCGATTTCCGGGAAATGCTCGAGGATCGGCGCGCCGAGCGAGGAGACGTGGACGTTGCCGAAGACGATGCGGATTTCCGGCCGGCGTTCGCGGATGTAGCTGGCGATTTCGACGGCATCCATGAAGCCGGAGGTGGTGGCCGAGAAGCCGACCATTTCCGGCTCGGTGGCGAGCACGATTTCGGCGTTGTCGGCGATGCTTTTCGGTGCGTAGGGCCCGAGGCAGTCATGCAACTGCACCTGGTGGCCGAACTTTTCCAGCCACGAGGCCAGCTGCATGATGCCGATCGGCGGCATGCGGTTGGCCAGCACCGAGAAATCCGGCTGTCCGGGAACGAAGTTGAAGCCGGCAGGATGGACGAGCGTGACGCGCATGAACGAATCCTCGGGAAAGTGGCTGGATTTTATTTGAAAAAGACGATGCCATTCAGTTCCGGCAAATGCCGGGTAACGGCAGGCGGTTTATCCGCGCCGGAGGCTTGCTGTTGGTTCTTTAATAAGAACTGTAAATAAAAAGACTATGTTTACTATGTCAGGAACAGTTCTGTGGATAACATTAATTAGTTTCGAAATTTCAATCCGATACATGATGTTTCCACAGGCTGAAAAGGCTCTGAATCGCCTGTGGATCGAATGTGCACGATTTTGCCGGTTTGAGCGGATCGGCAATTGCTCCCCAAAGCGCCGACACCTTGTGCACAGGCTTGCCCACAGCGGACCCGGGCCTTATTTGCCGATGCAGAAGCGGCTGAAAATGACGCCGAGCAGGTCGTCGGCGGTGAATTCGCCGGTGATTTCGCCAAGCGCCTGCTGACCGAGGCGCAGTTCCTCGGCAAACAGTTCGAGCGCCGGCAGCGGGCCTTCGACCACCGCGCGGGCCGCGGCGATATGTTCCTGGGCGACGGCCAGGGCGCGCAGATGGCGTTCGCGGGCGATGAACACGTCCTCGGTCTGGTGCCAGCCGGCAATGCGCAGCAATTCGCCGCGCAGCAGCTCGATGCCCTGGTTGGCCTTGGCCGACAGCGAGATGGCCACCGCGTCGCCGTGGGCGTCGTGCTCGGCGTGGCGTTCCGGTTCGCGGCCGGCGAGATCGATCTTGTTGTAGACGGTGATGCGCTGCAAGTTGGCCGGCAGGCGGGCGAGGATGTCGCGGTCGGCCTCGCCGATGCCGCTGCGGGCATCGACCAGCAGCAACAGCACGTCGGCCTTGGCGATTTCCTGCCAGCTGCGTTCGATGCCGATTTTCTCCACTTCATCGTCGGTATCGCGCAGGCCGGCGGTATCGATGATGTGCAGCGGAATGCCCTCGACCTGGATGGTCGAGCGCAGGGCATCGCGGGTGGTGCCGGCGATGGCCGTGACGATGGCCAGCTCGTCGCCGGCCAGGCGGTTGAGCAACGACGATTTGCCGACGTTGGGCTGACCGGCCAGCACGACCTGCAAACCGGCCTGCAGCAGCTTGCCCTGGCCGGCGCGGTCGAAGGTTTCGGCGAGCTTGAACTGCAGGCGTTCGAGGCGGCCGAAGGCGTCGGCAGCCTTCAAAAAATCGATGTCTTCCTCGGGAAAGTCGAGGGTCGCCTCGACCAGCATGCGCAGGTTGATCAGCTCGTCGGTCAGGCTCTGGATGGCGCGCGAAAATTCGCCCTGCAGCGAGCGCACGGCCGAGCGCGCGGCACTCGCCGTGGCGGCGTCGATCAGGTCGGCGACGGCCTCGGCCTGGGCCAGGTCCATCTTGCCGTTGAGGAAGGCGCGGCGACTGAATTCACCCGGTTCGGCCAGGCGCGCGCCGAGATCGAGGCAGCGGGCGAGCAGGAGCTGCATCACCACGGGGCCGCCGTGGCCCTGCAGTTCGAGCACGTCCTCGCCGGTAAACGACTGCGGATTGGGGAAATAGAGCAGCAGGCCGCTGTCGATGGCGCTGCCGTCGGCCGCCTTGAACTCGGCCAGGGTCGCGTAGCGCGGCCGGGGCGTCTTGCCGGTCAGCGCAAAAGCAAAGGGCAGCAAATTGCTGCCCGAGATGCGGATGACGCCGACACCGCCGCGGCCGGGGGCCGTGGCGATGGCGGCGATGGTGTCCGAGGTCACACCTTAGGCCTTGGCGTCGTTGGCCGCCTTGCCGCCGGCTTCGATCATGCGCGTGATCTGCCACTGCTGGGCGATCGACAGCACGTTGTTGACCACCCAGTAGAGAACCAGACCGGCCGGGAACCAGAGGAACATGACGCCGAAGATGAAGGGCATGGCCATCATCACCTTGGCCTGGATCGGGTCCGGCGGCGTCGGGTTGAGCTTCATCTGGACGATCATCGAAATGATCATGATCACCGGCAGGATGAACCAGGGATCGGGCGAAGCCAGGTCCTTGATCCACAGAATCCACGGCGCGTCGCGCATTTCGACGGCGCCCAGCAGCACCCAGTAGAGGGCGATGAAGACCGGGATCTGGACCAGGATGGGCAGGCAGCCACCGAGCGGGTTGACCTTCTCGGTCTGGTACAGCTTCATCATTTCCTGATTCAGGCGCTGCTTGTCGTCGCCGTAGCGTTCCTTCAGCTGCATCAGGCGCGGCGTCAGCACGCGCAT
>DASUZG010000042.1:0-8521 GCA_036376995.1 Azonexus sp.
ATCGTTTCGGAACGGACCAGGCTGAAGTCGATCTTGTTCGACTCCAGGTCGGCCCGCACCAGGCGTACCCGCACCCGGTCGCCGAGCCGGAAACGCTGCCCGGTACGCTCACCGAGCATCTGGTGCTTGATGTTGTCGAACTGGAAGTAGTCCTCGCCCAGTTCCGAGACATGCACCAGGCCTTCGATGTAGATCGCGTCGAGGGCGACGAAGATACCGAAGCCGGTGACCGCCGAAATGGTGCCGTCGAACACTTCGCCGATGCGCTCCTTCATGAAGAAGCACTTCAACCAGTTCTCGACGTCGCGGGTCGCCTCGTCGGCGCGCCGCTCGGTCGCCGAGCACTGCAGGCCGATGTCGTCCCATTCACTGGCCGGCGTGTACTTCTCTCCGGCCAGCACCGCCTTGATCGCCCGATGCACCAAGAGGTCGGGATAACGCCGGATCGGTGAGGTGAAGTGCGTGTAATGCTCGTAGGCCAGGCCGAAGTGGCCGACGTTGTCGGGGCTGTACATGGCCTGCTTCAGCGAGCGCAGCATCACCGTCTGCAGCAGTTGGAAATCCGGCCGCTCCTTGACCTTCTCCAGCAGCACCGCGTAGTCCTTGGCCCGCGGGTCGTCGCCGCCGCCCAGCGCCAGACCGAATTCGCCGAGGAAGGCGCGCAGGTTCTTCAGCTTTTCCTCGGACGGCGCGGCATGCACGCGGTACAGGCAGGTCTGTTTGTGCTTGGCGAGGAAGTCGGAGGCGCAGACGTTGGCCGCCAGCATGCATTCCTCGATCAGCCGGTGCGCATCGTTGCGCACCACCGGCACGATGTTCTCGATCTTGCCCTGGTCGTTGAACAGCATCTGCGTCTCGGTCGTCTCGAAATCGATCGCCCCGCGCGCCCAGCGCGCCTTGTGCAGCGCCTGGAACAGTTTGTACAGGTTCTTGACGTGCGGCAGCACCGCCTTGTGCTCGTCGCTCTGCGGCTTGGCTTCGCCGGACAGCCACGACCAGACCTGGTTGTAGGTCAACCGCGCATGCGAGCGGAACACCGCCGGATAGAAGCGGTACTCGCCGATCTTGCCGCCGGAGCCAATCGTCACGTCGCAGACCATGGCCAGGCGCTCGACCTCGGGATTGAGCGAACAGATGCCGTTGGACAGCTTCTCCGGCAGCATCGGGATGACCCGGCGCGGGAAATACACCGAGTTGCCGCGCGCCAGCGCTTCCTTGTCCAGCGCCATGCCCGGCCGCACGTAGTGCGAGACGTCGGCGATGGCCACGATCAGGCGCCAGCCGCGGCCCTGCTTCTCGCAATAGACGGCGTCGTCGAAATCGCGCGCCGTCTCGCCGTCGATGGTCACCAGCGGCAGTTCGCGCAAATCCTCGCGCCCGGCCAGATCGGCCTTCTTGACCTTGTCCGGCAGCGCCTTGTTTTCGGCCAGCGCGGCCTTCGGGAACTCGAAAGGCAGATCGTGCTTGCGCAGGGCGATCTCGATTTCCATGCCCGGATCGGCATAGTTGCCGAGCACTTCGATGATGCGCCCGATCGGCTGCGAGAACTTGCTCGGCTGCTCGATGATCTCGACCATCACCACCTGGCCGGACTCGGCCTTCAGCTTGCTCTTCTTTTCCGGCGGCACCAGGATGTCCTGGGCGATGCGGCGGTTCTCCGGCACCACGAAGACGACGCCGTGCTCGACGAAGACCCGGCCGACGACGCGCGTATTGACCCGCTCGGTGACCTCGACGATGCTGCCTTCCGGCCGACCCTTGCGGTCGATGCCCATGACCCGGACCAGCGCCCGGTCGCCGTGCAGCACCTTGCCCATCTGGTGCTGGTCGAGAAAGATGTCGGCGCTGCCGTCATCGGGCACCAGGAAACCGTAGCCATCGGGATGGCCCATGATCTTGCCGGCCGTGAGGCTCGCCCGCTCGGGCAGGATGTAGGCCCCCTTGCGGTTGCGCAGCAGCTGCCCTTCGCGCTCCATGGCCCCCAGCCGGCGCTGGAACATCTCGCGTTCGCCGGCGGCGATATCGAGCAATTCGCTCAGTTCGGCGAAGCCGAGCGGCCGCCCCTCGTCGGCCAGGATCTGCGACACGTACTCGCGCGACGGCAGCGGATAATCGTAGCGAACGGACTCGCGTTCGAAGAAAGGATCGGCCCGACGAATTTTTGATAGTTTTTTTGTTGACATCTCTTCTGCTTTCTCTATAATGGCGGCTCTTCGCACCTGTGCCCAGGTGGCGGAATTGGTAGACGCACTAGTTTCAGGTACTAGCGGGTAACTCCGTGGGGGTTCGAGTCCCTTCCTGGGCACCAGCGATTTTGAATGAAGGCCTTGTCTCGACAAGGCCTTTTTTCATTTCCGGCGCAGCGCGCCGAAGGCCCGCATTGTCTCACAGTCGGGCATTCCACGGTCTTAACAATTCCTAACACTTCGTTGCAGCAGCGGCGTTCGGCGCTGGCTATGCTGAGTTCGCATACCCCAACCGCGAGGCTCACCATGAACACCACCCACCGCCTGCTCGTCGTCGCCACGCTGGCCGTCACCCTGATCGGTCACGCCCAGGCCGGCGGAGACCACCGGCGCCACGACCACGACCGCGACTACCGGCATCATTACCACCAGCCCAGGCACCACCACCATTACCAGCCGGCACCGCGCCCCCACCGTCACCATCATTCCGGCTGGATCGGACCGGCTGCCGTCGTCACGCTGGGCGGCATCGCCATCGGCACCGCCCTCAGCGCCCCGCCGCCGGCCGTGTACGGCGGACCGCCGGCACCGGCCGGCAACTGGTATTACTGCGGCTCCTCGGGCCAGTATTACCCCTACACCGCCGCCTGCCCGGACGGCTGGCTGACGGTTTCGCCGCGCTGAATGAAAAACGGGCCCAGCGGGCCCGTTTTGACGATGCGGCTGCGAGCACGACTTACTTGAAGGGGTGATCCTTCAGAATCGTCTCATCACGCTCCGGGCCGGTCGACACGATGGCGATCGGCACTTCGCACAGCTGCTCGAGGCGGTTCAGGTAGGCCTGGGCGTTGGCCGGCAGGTCGGCCCAGCGCTTGACGCGGAACGTGGTGCCTTCCCAGCCCGGCATGGTTTCGTAGATCGGCTCGCAGCGGGCCACGTCGTCGGCACCGATGGGCAGCAGGTCGAGCACCTTGTCGTCGAGCTTGTAGCCGGTGCAGATCTTGATTTCATCGAGACCGTCGAGCACGTCGAGCTTGGTGATGCACAGGCCGGTGAGGCCGTTGATGCGGGCCGAACGGCGCAGCAGCGCGGCATCGAACCAACCGCAGCGGCGCTTGCGGCCGGTGACCGTGCCGAATTCCTTGCCGACCGAGAACATCTGGTGGCCCGGCGTGCCTTCGGTGTCGATATCCAGTTCGCTCGGGAACGGGCCGCCGCCGACGCGGGTGCAGTAGGCCTTGGTGATGCCCAGCACGTAATGCAGCATGCCCGGACCGATGCCGGCACCGGCGGCCGCCTGGCCGGCGACGCAGTTCGACGAGGTGACGAACGGATAGGTGCCGTGGTCGATGTCGAGCAGAGTGCCCTGGGCGCCTTCGAACAGCATGTTGTGACCGGCCTTGTGGGCGTCGTAGAGGGCTGCCGAGACGTCGACGACGAGCGGCTTGATCTGTTCGGCATCGGCCATGGCCTGGTCGTAGACCGCCTGGAAATCCACCGGATCGGCCTTGAAGTACTGGGTCAGCACGAAGTTGTGGTAGTCGAGGACTTCCTTGAGCTTCTCGGCAAAGCGCTCGGGATAGAACAGGTCATAGACGCGCAGGCCGCGACGGGAGACCTTGTCCTCGTAGGTCGGACCGATACCTTTGCCGGTCGTGCCGATCTTCTTGTCGCCAGCCTTGGCTGCCTCGCGCGCCTTGTCGATGGCCGAGTGGTACGGCAGGATGATCGGGCAGCCCGGGCTGATCTTCAGGCGCGAGCGGACGTCGATGCCACCCTTTTCCAGTTCGGCGATTTCGGCGATCAGGTGATGGATGTCGAGCACGACGCCGTTGCCGATATAGCAGTCGACGCCGTCGCGGACGATGCCCGAGGGCACCAGGTTCAGCTTGTAGACGTTCTCGCCGACGACCAGCGTATGGCCGGCATTGTGACCGCCCTGGAAGCGGACCACGCCTTTCGCATGGTCGGTCAGCCAGTCGACGATTTTCCCTTTTCCTTCGTCGCCCCACTGGGTGCCGACAACGATGACATTCTTGGCCATTTTCTAATCCTCTTGTATTGCTTCAATAATCCAGTGTTCGCCGACACAGGCCAGCTTGCGGTCGCAGCGCGGCCCCTCGCAGGCGGCTTCGCCGGGCAGCAGTTCGACCACCACTTCGCCCTGCGCGCGCAAGGCGGCAATCTGCGCCGCCAACGCCTTGTCCGCGCCGGCATGCGGCGCCAGGATGGCGCCCGCCGACAGCGCTTGCGGCACCAGCCGGGCCACTTCGCGCAAATCCATCGAAAAACCGGTGGCCGGACGGGCCCGGCCGAAGGTGCGGCCGGCGCCGTCGTAGCGCCCGCCGAGGGCGATCGCCGCCGGGTAGCCGGGACAGTAGGCGGCGAAGACGACGCCATTGTGATAGTGGTAGCCGCGCAGGTCGGACAGATCGACTGACAACGGCAATTCCGGGGCCGCCGCGAAAACGTGCTGCAGGCCATCGATTGCCGCGGTGATGGCGGGCAGGTCGGGCAGTTCCTTGCGCGCCCGGGCGAGGACCTCGACGCCGCCGTAGAGCTGCGGCAACGCCAGCAGCGCTTCACGCCACGGCGAGGCAACCGCCGCGCAGGCTTCGGTCAGGCCCGGCACATCCTTGGCCTGCAGGAGGCCGAGCAGCTGGTCCTCGGCTTCCTGCGGCAGGCCGGCGGCCGCCGCCAGTGCGCGGAAGATGCCGACATGGCCGAGGTCGATGCGGGCCAGCGGCAACCGGATCGCGACGAAGGCGCCGGCCAGCAAACGGATGATGTCGAGATCGGCTTCGATGCCCTCGTAGCCGTACAGTTCGGCGCCGATCTGCACCGGCTCGCGGCCGGCTGAGACGGTGGCCGGCAGGGTGTGCAGCACGCTGCCGCAGTAGCACAGCCGGGTCACGCCCTGATGGTTGAGCAGGTGCGCATCGATGCGCGCTGCCTGCGGCGTGATGTCGGCACGCACGCCCATGGTGCGCCCGGACAACTGGTCGACCAGCTTGAAGGTGCGCAGTTGCAGGTCCTGGCCGGCGCCGGTCAGCAACGACTCGAGGTATTCGAGCATCGGCGGCATCACGTATTCGAAGCCGCGGACCTTGAAGTGATCAAGAACCTCGCGGCGCAGGCTTTCGATGCGTGCGGCCTCGGCCGGCAGCGCATCGGCAATGTATTCGGGTAACAGCCAGTTCATGAAAGGATCAGGATGAGGACGAGGCCGACGGCCATCGAGGCCAGGCCGACGAAGCGGATCTGCCCGTCCGAGAATTGAATGAGGCGGCGGAAGGTTTCGCGCCAGGTCGCCGGTGCAATGAAGGGCATGGCTCCTTCCAGCACCAGCATCAGCGCAAAGGCCAGCAGCAGCGTGGTGGTCATTTAGCCTTGTCGCCACCCCGGCCGGTGTTCTTCATGTACTTGAAGAAGTCGGAACTGGGGTCGACGACCAGCATGTCGTTCTTGTTGGTGAAGCTGCCGCGATAGGCTTCCAGACTGCGATAGAAGGCGTAGAACTCGGGACTCTGGCTGAACGCGGCGCCATAGATGGCGGACGCCTTGCCGTCGCCCTCACCCTTGATCTTCTGGGCATCGCGGTAGGCATCGGCGATGATCACCTCGCGCTGGCGGTCGGCATCGGCGCGGATCTTCTCGGCCTCGGCCGCACCTTCCGAGCGCAGTTCGTTGGCCACCCGCTTGCGCTCGGCTTCCATCCGGCGATAGACCGCATCGCTGACTTCGGTCGGCAACTCGACGCGCTTCAGGCGCACGTCGACGATCTCGACGCCGATGCGGCGGGCATCGGCATCGGCCTTGGCGCGCATCTGCTCCATGATCTTGTCGCGCTCGCCGGACACCACGTCATGCACGGTGCGCTTGCCGAACTCCTCGCGCAGGCCGGCATTGACCGTCTGGTTCAGGCGGGTGCGGGCACGCGCTTCGTCGCCGCCGACCGAGATGTAGTACAGGCTGGGATCGATGATGCGCCACTTGATGTAGGAATCGACCAGCACGTTCTTCTTCTCGGAGGTGATGAAGCGTTCCGGCTCGTTGTTGTCCAGTGTGATGATGCGCTTTTCGAAATAGCGCACGTTCTGGATCATCGGCACCTTGAAGTTCAGGCCCGGCTCGGTGATCACCCGCTTGACCTCACCCAGCTGGAAAACCAGCGCGTATTGGCGCTGATCGACGGTAAAGATGGCCATCGCCAGCACCACCAGCACGGTGGCGACGACAAAGCCCAGGACATTCAGACGCGAACTCATCAACGACTCTCCCGATCACGCGAGCGCAGCGAGCCCGACGATGCGTTGCCTTGCAGCGGCCGCTCGATCTGCGGCGGCACTTCGGACGACAGGGCCGGTGCCGGGCGGCCCGGCACCGTAGCCACCTCGCCGGCCTGCGCGGCCGGCACGCCGGCCGCCGACTGCATCAGCTTGTCGAGCGGCAGATAGAGCAGATTGCCCTGACCCTTCGCATCGATCAGCACCTTGGTGGTGTTGGCGTACATCTGCTGCATGGTTTCCAGGTAGAGGCGCTGGCGCGTGACTTCCGGCGCCTTGGCATATTCGTTGTGGACCTGGCGGAAGCGCGCCGTGTCACCTTCGGCGGCGGCGATCACGCGCTGGCGGTAGCCGTTGGCTTCCTCGAGCAGGCGGGCTGCCGTCCCCTTGGCGCGCGGGATCACGTCGTTGGCATAGGCCTGGCCTTCGTTCTTCTGCCGCTCGCGGTCCTGACCGGCCTTGACGGCATCATCGAAGGCCGCCTGCACCTGTTCCGGCGGCTGGGCGTTCTGCATCGTCACCTTGGAAATCATGATGCCGCTCTTGTAGCGGTCGAGAATGTCCTGCATCAGCTGGGCGGCCTTGGTCGCGATCTGTTCGCGGCCCTCGTAGAGCACGAAATCCATCTGGCTCTTGCCGACGATTTCGCGCACCGCCGACTCGGCCGCGCCCATCACCGCCTCGTCCGGATGGCGGTTGTTGAACGAGTATTCGACCGGATCCTTGAGGATGTACTGGACGGCAAACTGGATGTTCACGATGTTTTCGTCATCGGTCAGCATCAGCGCTTCCTTGAGCACCTTGTTGCGCTCGCTGCCGCGATAGCCGATCTCCAGCGTGCGCACGCCGGACAGGTTCACCAGCTCGTGCGACTGGAACGGGTATGGCAGGCGCCAGCGCAGGCCCGGTTCGGTCGACTCCTTGTAGCTGCCGAACTGCAGCACGATGCCGCGTTGCGAGGCATCGACGATGTAGAAGCCGGAAGCCAGCCAGATGACGGCAATCAGGCCGACCAGAAGGCCGATGCCACCGCCGAGGAATTTCGGATTGAAATCGATGTTGGGCAGGCGCGGACCATCGCCGCCGTTGTTGCCGCCACCGCCGCCCTTCTTGCCGAACATGGCGGACAGCTTGCGATTGAAATCGCGCCACAGTTCTTCCAGATCCGGCGGGCCGTCGTTGGGCCGGCGCGGACCGCCACCGGGCTTGTCGCCATTGTCACCGCCGCGATTGCCCCACTGGGGATCGTTCAGCGACATGAAAATTCCGAGCGTTGGAATCATGGTTATCGGGATTCTTCTATTAGATGAAATCTTGTTGGGCTTCACGCGCTGCCTCGGCCAGTTCCTTGCGGCGCGCCTCGGACTTGGCCCGGGCATACTCGGCCAGCGACTCGCGCAGCAAATCGAGGCCGGTTCCCGAACGTGCACTGAGGCGAACGCGCGCGATATTACCATACTCGTCACGCTCGACTCCGGGCGCCGCCTCGGTCAGGTCGATCTTGTTCCAGACGATCAGTTGCCGCAACTGTCCGGCGCCGATCTCGGCGAGCACCTTGTTGACCTCGTACATCTGCTCTTCGCGGGCATGGTTGGCGCTGTCGACCACATGCAGCAGGATGTCGGCATCATTGGCCGCTTCCAGCGTGGCGTGGAAGGCGTCGACCAGCGAGTGCGGCAGCTCGCGGATGAAACCGACGGTATCGGAAATGACGATGTTGCCGCCATTGGCGACCCACAGCTTGCGCGAGGTCGTATCCAGGGTGGCGAACAACTGGTCGGCGGCATAGACGCCGGCGTGGGTCAGCGCATTGAACAGCGTCGACTTGCCGGCATTGGTGTAGCCGACGATCGAGACGTTGAGCACGTCGCCGCGCATGCGCGCCTTGCGCTGCACGCCCCGCTGGCGGGACAGGCGGCCGAGACGCTCCTTGAGCAGCTTGACGCGGTTGCCGAGCAGGCGGCGGTCGGTTTCCAACTGGGTTTCCCCCGGACCGCGCAGGCCGATACCGCCGCGCTGGCGCTCGAGGTGGGTCCAGCCGCGCACCAG
>DASUZG010000043.1:0-2388 GCA_036376995.1 Azonexus sp.
GAAGGACGAAGGCGGTCGTCACACCCCGTTCTTCAACGGTTACCGCCCGCAGTTCTACTTCCGTACGACCGACGTGACCGGTTCCATCGATCTGCCGGAAGGCACCGAGATGGTCATGCCGGGTGACAACATCGCCATGACGGTCAAGCTGATCGCCCCGATCGCCATGGAAGAAGGTCTGCGCTTCGCCATCCGCGAAGGCGGCCGCACCGTCGGCGCCGGCGTCGTCGCCAAGATCGTCGAGTAATCGCGGTCAACAAGGCCGGGGTGTGAAGCCCCGGCCGGTTCGCTCTTTAATCGTTCTTTGGAAGCCAGAAAAATGCAAAGCCAAAAAATCCGTATCCGCCTGAAGGCCTTCGACTATCGCCTGATCGATCAATCCGCCCAGGAGATCGTCGAGACCGCCAAGCGCACCGGCGCCGTCGTTCGTGGTCCCGTGCCGCTGCCGACCCGCAAGCAGCGTTTCGACATCCTGCGTTCGCCGCACGTCAACAAGGCTTCCCGTGATCAGCTCGAAATCCGCACGCACCTGCGCCTGATGGATATCGTCGATCCGACCGACAAGACCGTTGATGCCCTGATGAAGCTGGATCTGCCGGCTGGCGTCGACGTCGAAATCAAGTTGCAGTAATACAGCAGTTGCGGATATAATCCGCGCCTTTCGGGGGTGGCCGGCAACGGCTGCCCGTTTGTTGTTTTACATCGACCGGCCAATCGCAGCCGGCGATGAGGAGAATAACCATGAGTCTAGGCCTTGTTGGTCGCAAGGTTGGCATGACTCGCATCTTCGCTGAGGATGGTGCATCCATCCCGGTGACGGTGCTTGACGTGTCGAACAACCGCGTGACCCAAGTTAAAACGCCGGAAATCGACGGCTATGCAGCCGTTCAGGTTTCTTTCGGCAAGCGCCGTGCCTCGCGCGTTTCCAAGCCTGCTGCCGGCCATCTGGCCAAGGCGGCGGTGGAAGCCGGGCATGTCCTCAAGGAATTCCGTATCGAAGCCGATCAGCTGGCCTCCTTCAAGGCGGGTGATCAGGTTGCGGCGACCATTTTTGCCGAAGGGCAGAAGGTGGACGTCAGCGGCAAGTCGATCGGTAAGGGCTTCCAGGGTGGCATCAAGCGCCATAACTTCAGCTCCAACCGTGCCTCGCACGGCAACTCCGTGTCGCACAACGCGCCGGGTTCCATCGGTATGGCCCAGGATCCGGGTCGTGTTTTCCCGGGTAAGCGCATGGCTGGTCATCTCGGTGATGCCCAGACCACGATGCAAGGTCTGACGATCGTTCGCGTCGATGCCGAGCGCCAGCTGCTGCTGGTCAAGGGTGCCGTTCCGGGTGCCAAGGGTGCCGACGTCGTCGTGCGTCCGGCGGTCAAGGCTTAAGGGGGCGACATGGAACTGAAGGTTATCAACGAACAAGGTCAGGAAGCAGCCAAGCTGCAGGCTTCCGACGTGCTGTTCGGTCGCGATTTCAACGAAGCCCTGGTGCACCAGATCGTCGTTGCCTACCAGGCAAACGCGCGCTCCGGTGACAGCCAGCAGAAGGATCGCTCCGAAGTCCGTCACACCACCACCAAGCCGTGGCGCCAGAAGGGTACGGGTCGTGCCCGTGCCGGTAGCAACGGTAGCCCGCTGTGGCGCGGAGGCGGTCGGATTTTCCCGAACTCGCCCGAGCAGAATTACACCCAGAAGGTTAACAAGAAGATGTTCCGCGCCGGCATGGCGGCGATCCTCTCCGAGTTGGCCCGTCAGGACCGTCTGGTCGTCATCGACGACATCGCGGTCGATGCGCCGAAGACCAAGCTGTTTGCCCAGAAGTTGAAGGGCATGGGTCTCGAGGGCAACCTGCTGGTCATTACCGACGAACTGAGCGAAAACCTCTATCTGTCGTCGCGCAACCTGCCCAACGTTCTGGTGCTGGAAGCCCAGGAAGCCGATCCGGTTTCGCTGGTCCGCTTCGCCAAGGTGCTGGTCACCAAGAACGCCGTGGCCAAGTTCGAGGAGATGTGGGGATGAACCAGGAACGTCTGTTGCAGGTGCTGCTGGCACCGCAAATCTCCGAGAAGGCCACGTTCGTTGCCGAAAAGCATGAGCAAGTGGTCTTCCGCGTCGCCTCTGACGCGACCAAGCCGGAAATCAAGGCGGCTGTCGAGCTGCTGTTCAAGGTCGAAGTCGAAGGCGTGCAAGTCGCCAACGTCAAGGGCAAGGTCAAGCGCTTCAAGGGCGCGACCGGTCGCCGCAAGGGCTGGAAGAAGGCCTTTGTCAGCCTGAAGGCCGGCCAGGAAATCAATTTCGTTGAAGGGGGGAATGCCTGATGGCACTCGTTAAAGTCAAGCCGACTTCCCCGGGCCGCCGTGGCGTCGTCCAGGTCGTCAATGCCGACCTGCACAA
>DASUZG010000044.1:0-3472 GCA_036376995.1 Azonexus sp.
AACGGCGACGAAGCCTTCGCCACCGGCATTCCCGACGCCGGCGTCGAAAAATGGCACATGTTCCGCCAGGGCAAGCCGCTGAAGGATCCGGAAACCGGCGAAATCATCGCCCACGAAGCCTTCTTCCTCGGCCACGCCCGTCTGGTCCGGCCGGGCGAACCGGCCACCATCCGCGTCCTCCAGGCCAAGCAGGAAATCGGTCGCGGCGACCGCCTGCTGCCCGCACCGCCGCCGGAAATCATTTCCTACGTGCCGCATCGTCCGGAACAGGAAGTGGCCGCCAAGGTCGTCTCCATCTACGGCGGCGTCAACGAAGGCGGCACCCACTCGGTCGTCGCCCTGAACCGCGGCCGCAATGCCGGCCTGGAAATCGGCCATGTTCTCGCGCTGTTCCGCAACCGGGTGTCGATGGCCATCGACACCGACGGCCGGCGCAGCTTCACGCCGATTCCCGAGGAGCGCTACGCGCTGGCCTTCGTCTTCCGCGTCTTCGACGGCATCGCCTACGCGCTGGTCGTCGAGAGCGCCAAACCGGTCATCGTCGGTGATTCGGTACGCAATCCGTGAATGACCCCACGGGTCTGGCCGCCTGGCTGCGGCTGACCCTGATTCCCGGCATCGGCGGCGAGTCTCAGCGAAAGCTGCTCGCCGCTTTCGGTTTACCCGAAGCCGTTTTCGCCGCCGGCCGGCTGGCCGTGCGTAGCGTCATCGGCAGTCGCGCCGACCTGCTGTTCGACCACGACCTCGCCGATCCGGTCGCCCACGCGCTGGACTGGGCGGCGCAGCCGGGCCACGCCATCGTCACCCTGGCCGACGCGGACTATCCGCCAGCGCTGCTGGAAATCGCCGATCCGCCGAGCCTCCTGTATGTGCGCGGCAACCCGGCTTGCCTGCGCCAGCGCGGCCTGGCTGTTGTCGGCAGCCGCAACGCCACGCCGCAGGGCCGGCAGACCGCCGAAAGCTTCGCCCGCGCGCTGGCCGGCCACGGACTGCCGATCGTCAGCGGCCTGGCGCTCGGCATCGACGCCGCCGCCCACCGCGGCGCCCTGAATGCCGGCGGCACCACCATCGCCGTCATCGGCACCGGCGCCGACCGCCTGTATCCGGCCGCCCATCGCGAACTGGCGCTGGCCATCCTCGAGCACGGCGCCATCGTCTCCGAATTTCCGCTCGGCACGCCGCCGCTGGCCGCCAACTTTCCCCGCCGCAACCGCATCATTTCCGGCCTGGCCCGCGGCGTGCTGGTGGTCGAGGCGGCGCCGCAGAGCGGCTCGCTGATCACCGCCCGGCTGGCCGCCGAGCAGGGCCGCGAAGTGTTCGCCATTCCCGGCTCGATCCACTCGCCGGTCGCCCGCGGCTGCCATCAATTGATCAAGCAGGGGGCCAAGCTGGTCGAGACGGCAGCCGACATCCTCGAGGAATTCGCCACCGCCACGCCGGACGCCGCGGCGGTGCCGGCCGCTGCCGCCGACGCGCACGGCGGCAACCCGGTTTTCGCCGCCCTCGGCCACGATCCCTGCTCGCTTGACGAACTCGCTGAGCGCACCGCACTGGGCGCCGACCGGCTGCTCGGCGAACTGCTGGCGTTGGAACTTGCCGGCCGCATTGCCAGCCTTCCGGGCAACCGCTACCAGCGCCTGGCCTGATCTCCGCTCACCGCCATCCATAGCTTGCCAAGCCAATCGCCCGGCACTTATCATGCGCCGGCACCCACCAGGCAGAATCCATGACCAAGAAGCTGATCATCGCCGAAAAACCCTCCGTCGCCGCCGACATCGCCAAGGCGCTGGGAGGTTTCACCAAGCACGACGACTATTTCGAGAGCGAAAGCTACGTACTGTCGTCGGCCGTCGGCCATCTGCTGGAACTGTCCTGCCCGGAAGAATTCGAGGTCAAGCGCGGCAAGTGGTCGTTCGCCCACCTGCCGGTGATCCCGCCGCATTTCGCGCTGTCACCGATCGAGAAGACCGAGCCACGGCTCAAGGTGTTGACCAAGCTGATCAAGCGCAAGGACGTCGACGGCCTGGTCAACGCCTGTGACGCGGGGCGCGAGGGCGAACTGATCTTCAATTACATTGCCCAGCACACCAAGTCGGGCAAGCCGGTGCAGCGCCTGTGGCTGCAGTCGATGACCCAGGGCGCCATCCGCGACGGTTTCGCGCACCTACGCGCCGGCCACGAGTTGCAGGGTCTGGGCGACGCCGCCGTCTGCCGCTCCGAATCCGACTGGCTGGTCGGCATCAACGGCACGCGGGCGATGACCGCCTTCAATTCCAAGACCGGCGGCTTCCACCTGACCACGGTCGGCCGCGTGCAGACGCCGACGCTGGCCATCGTCGTCGAACGCGAAAAGAAGATCCGCGAATTCAAGCCGCGTGCCTACTGGGAAGTCGAAGCCGAATTCGCCGCCCGGGCCGGCAGCTACACCGGCAAGTGGTTCGACGAAGGCTTCAAGAAGGAAGACGACGAGCACGCCCGCGCCGACCGCCTGTGGGAACAGCAACGCGCCGACGCCATCCGCGCCGCGACGCTCGGCAAGCCCGGGATCGTGACCGAGGAAGCCAAGCCGGAAACCCGCCTGTCGCCGCTGCTGTTCGACCTGACCAGCCTGCAGCGCGAAGCCAACGCCCGCTTCGGCTTCTCGGCCAAGACCACGCTGAGCCTGGCCCAGGCGCTGTACGAAAAGCACAAGGTGCTGACCTATCCGCGAACCGACTCGCGCTGCCTGCCGGAAGACTATCTGGCCACGGTCAAGGAAACCCTGTCAGTACTGACCGGCCAGGGGGCCGGCAAGGGCCACGACGAAGTATTGCTCGCCCGCTACTCGCCGTTCGCCCATCAAATCCTGGCACGCAACTGGGTGCTGCCGAACAAGCGCATCTTCAACAACGCCAAGATCAGCGATCACTTCGCCATCATCCCGACGCCGCAGGCGCCGAAGAGCCTCAACGAAGCCGAACAGAAGCTGTACGACTTCGTCGTCCGCCGCTTCCTGTCGGTCTTCTTCCCGGCCGCCGAATACCTGGTCACCACCCGCATCACCCGCGTTGAGGGCCATCCCTTCAAGACCGAAGGCAAGGTGCTGGTCAATCCGGGCTGGCTCGCCGTGCATGGCAAGGAAGGCCAGGAAGGGACCGAAGGCAACCTGGTCGCCGTCGACAACGACGAGAAGGTCAAGACGGCGGAAGTCACCGTCAAGGCCAACGAGACCAAGCCGCCGCCGCGCTACTCGGAAGCCACCCTGCTGTCGGCCATGGAAGGTGCCGGCAAGATGGTCGACGACGAGGAACTGAAGGCGGCAATGGCCGGCCGCGGCCTCGGCACGCCGGCCACGCGGGCGCAGATCATCGAGAACCTGATCGGCGAGCAATACATGCACCGCGAAGGGCGCGAACTGATTCCGACGGCCAAGGCCTTCTCGCTGATGACGCTGCTGAACGGCCTCGGCATCAACGAACTAACCCAGCCGGAA
>DASUZG010000045.1:0-2514 GCA_036376995.1 Azonexus sp.
TGTTCGGAATGGTGTTCGAGCGCCGCCGCCAAGGTCACGGCTTCGTCACGGGCCGCGCCACGAGCGACCACGTCGGTGACGGCCGGCGCCCCCTGCGTCAGCGTGCCGGTCTTGTCCAGCGCCAGCACGGCAATCTTCTCGGCACGCTCCAGCGCCTCGGCATTGCGCACCAGGATGCCGGCCCGCGCGCCCTGCCCGGTGCCGACCATGATCGCCGTCGGCGTCGCCAGGCCGAGCGCGCACGGACAGGCAATGACCAGCACGGCGACGGCATTGACCAGCGCCGCCGCGAAATCGCCGGCCAGCCACCACCAGCCGGCCAGCGTCCCCAGCGCGATGGCGCAGACGACCGGCACGAAAATCCCCGAAATCTGGTCGGCCAACCGTTGCACCGGCGCCTTCGAGCCCTGCGCCTCGCCGACCAGGCGGATGATGCCGGCCAGCAGCGTCTGTTCGCCGACGCCGGTGGCACGGCAGCGCAGCGCCCCCTGGGCATTCACCGTGGCGGCGAAGACACGGTCGCCCGGTCCCTTGCCGACCGGCATGCTCTCGCCGGTCAGCATCGCCTCGTCGATGCTGGAGGCCCCGTCGACTACTTCGCCATCGACCGGCACGCTCTCGCCCGGCCGGACCAGGAAAATGTCGCCGGGCATCAGGCTGTCGACCGTCATCTCGATCCACTGGCCGTCGCGCTCGACGCGCGCCGTCTTCGGCTGCAGGCGGATCAGCGCCTCGATCGCTTCCGAGGTCCGGGCCTTGGCCCTCGCTTCCAGCAGCTTGCCGAGCAGCACCAGGGTGATCACTGCCGCCCCGGCCTCGAAATAGACATGCTGGTCGAGCGCCAGCAGCGTGACGGCGGTCGAGAAGCCCCAGGCCATGCTGGTACCCAGCGCCACCAGCACGTCCATGTTGGCGCCGCCGGCCCGCAGCGTCTTCCAGGCGCCGTCGTAGAAGCGCCAGCCGATCCAGAACTGCACCGGCGTCGCCAGCAGCAACTGCAGCCAGCGCGGCAACTCGTACTGGTGGCCGTGTTCGCTGAACATGAACAGCATCTGGCCGATCAGCGGCAGGGTCAACGCCACCGAAATCCAGAAACGCCGACTCTCGCGCTCGTAGGCCTGCCGCTTCGCGGCCTTTTCCCGCTCGCGCGTCCCGGCATCGACCAGGCTCGCCGAAAAGCCGGCCTTGGCCACGGCGGCGATCACCGCCTCGGCGCCGAGTTCGCCGTCCAGGCGCACGCGCGCCCGTTCGGCAGCCAGATTGACGTTGGCGCGCATGCCCGGCTGGCGGTTGAGCACTTTCTCCAGGCGCGTCGAACAGGCGGCGCAGGTCATGCCGCCGATGGCGAACTCGACGACACGGCCCGGCGCCGACGCGGCGGCCGCTGGCGTCTCGGAAAGGGCAGTGGTCATGGTCTTGGCATTCCTAATGGCGCAACAGCGCAAACAGTCCGTACAGCCCGAAACCGAGGATCAGCAGGCCGGACATCATCCTGACCGCCGGCCGGCGAACAAATTCCGTCAGCCGGGCAAGCAGGATGCCGGCCAGCAACAGGTTGGGCAGCGTGCCGAGGCCGAACGACAGCATCAGCAAGGCGCCACGTCCGGCCGAACCGGCCGTCAGCGCGCTGGCCAGCGCACTATAAACGAGGCCGCAGGGCAGCCAGCCCCACAGCAGGCCGAGCGGGAAAGCCTGGACCGCGGTTCGCGCCGGCAGGAAGCGCCGGGTCAACGGCTGCAGGCGGCGCCACAGGTGCTGGCCGGCGCGTTCGGTGACGGCCAGCGCCCGCGTCACGCCGAGCAGGTAGAGGCCGAGCGCGACCAGCATCAGGTTGGCCAGCAGGTAGAGCGCCAAACGGACCGGCACTTGCCCTTCGAGCCCCAGGCTGGCCGCCCCCAGCGCGCCGGCGATGGCGCCGGCCGCCGCATAGGAGGCGATGCGCCCGGCGTTGTAGGCCAGATGCAGGCGCCAGCGCCCCGGCGCGCCCATCGACAGCGCCCCGACGATGCCTCCGCACATGCCGACGCAATGGGTACCGCCGAGCAGGCCGACCAGGAACAGCGCGAGATAGCCCGAATCAGGCATGGCAGAACATCAGAAAGGCAAAGCGCGGAGTGTAACCCGCGCTCCCCGGCCCTGCACGGGCTTCAGATCACCTTGGAGTAGCGCGTGCGCTGGCGATCGGCGCGCAGGTAGCGGTCGAACACCATCGAGATGATGCGCACCAGCATGCGGCCCGGCGGCAGCACGGTGATCCAGTCGCGGTCGATCTTGAGCAGGCCGGCGCGTTCCATTTCCTTCATGTCCTCCAGTTCGGCGGCGAAGTACTTGTGGAAATCGATCAGGTGCGAGCTTTCGATGCTTTCGATGGAGAGCTCGAAATGGCACATCAGGGCCTGGATGATCGAGCGGCGCAGGATGTCGTCGGCGGTCAGCTCGATGCCGCGGAACACCGGCAGCAACTGGGCGTCGAGCCGGTCGTAGTACTCGTCCAGCGTCTTGACGTTCTGGCTG
>DASUZG010000046.1:0-4068 GCA_036376995.1 Azonexus sp.
GGCGTGGCGCTGCTGCGCGAGGAAGTGCCCGGGCCGCTGGAGGACAATCAGCGCGAGGTGGTCGATATCCTGCAGCACAACGTGGTCGGCCTGCAGCGGCAGATCGAGAGCCTGCTCAGCCTGAACGCCGCGGCCTTCGAGGCGCGCAAGCTGCGCCTGGAACGGGCCGATCTGGGACAGTTTCTAAGCAGCGTGGTGCAACGCCGGGATTTACATGCCCAATCGCGGCAGGTGCAGGTCGTCATCGATGCACCGGCTCCGGGGGCAGCGCTGATCGATGCCGAAAAGCTCGCCGTGGTGCTCGACAACCTGTTGTCCAACGCCATCGATTTCAGCCCGGAAGGCGGCGAGGTACGCCTCCAGTTGTCGCGGCACGAGGGCGTGCTACGCATCGAATGTATCGACCAGGGGCCGGGCGTGGCGCCCGAGGACTGCCAGCGCATCTTCGACCCCTTCGTGCAGGGACAGCGACAGGCGCCGGCACATCGCCAGGGCAGCGGGGTCGGGCTGTCCATCGTGCGCGAGCTGGTCCGGGCCATGGGCGGGACGGTGGCCTTGCTGCCGCTTGAAGGCGGCGCCAATTTTTGTGTGGAAATACCTGATGAAACCTGATTGTCCGGGACCGTCGGCGGCAAGAAGCCGGCCGGCGATTGCCTGTTTGATGCTACCGCTCCTGCTGCTGGCCGGTTGCGCCCAAATGTCCGAGCCGGTGCGCGGTGAGTCGCCGGAGACGCGCGGCGGGCCGCAACCAATTCTGGCTTATTACCAGGCGCTGGGTCGCCTGAGTGCCGGCGAGCTGGCGAAGGAGCGCAGTTTCCTGGCAGCGCTGCCGGCAAGCCCCCATACCCAGATGCGCCAGGCGATGCTGCTTGGCCATCCGCGCGGGCCGCAGGAAACGGGGCGGGCGCTGGCCCTGGTCGAGCAACTGCTCAAGTCGGGCGACCCGGCTGCGGTCGAGTTGCAACCGGTGGCCCGGATGCTGGCCGATCATTACGGCGAGCGCCTGCGGCTGGAAGCGCAGCTCGAGCGCCAGGGCCTCATGGTCAAGGAGAGCCAGCGCAAGGCGCAGGAACTGCAGGAGAAACTCGATGGTCTGGCCGACATCGAACGCACCATGACGCCGCGGCCCGGTGCCGGCCAGGGAGGCAAGCGATGATGGCGGCAGCGACAGACGCCGGGGCGCATATCCTGGTTGTCGACGACGATGAGGACATCCTGCGCCTGCTGGCCATTCGCCTGAAGGCACGCGGTTTCCGGGTGTCGGCGGTGGGTTCGGCCGAGGAGGCGCTGGTCCGCATTGCCGTCGAGGCGCCGCGGGTGGTCGTCAGCGACGTGCGCCTGCCGGGGCGCGACGGGCTATCGCTGTTCGAGGAAATCCACGCCACGCGGCCCAGCCTGCCGGTCATCCTGCTGACCGCGCACGGCACCATTCCCGATGCCGTGGCGGCGACTTCCAAGGGGGTTTTCGGCTACCTGACCAAACCGTTCGACAGCCAGACGCTGCTGGCCAAGATCGATCAGGCCCTCAGTCTGTCGGCCCCCGGCCTGCCGGTCGATCCGCTGGTCACCAACAGTGCCGGCCTGCCGGGCGACTGGCTGGAAGGCATTGTCTTTTGCAGCAGCCGGATGGCCGAACTGGTGGCCGAGGCCCGGATGGTCGCCAATTCCGATGCGAGCATTCTGATCCGTGGCGAAAGCGGCACCGGCAAGGAAGTGCTGGCGCGCGCCATCCATCGCGCCAGTCCGCGCGCCCGCGGTCCGTTCGTCGCCATCAACTGCGGCGCGATCCCTGAGCAGTTGCTGGAATCCGAGCTATTCGGCCACGTCAAGGGCGCCTTCACCGGCGCGGCGGCCAGCCGCGTCGGGCTGGTCCAGGCGGCCAACGGCGGCACGCTGTTTCTCGACGAAATCGGCGACATGCCCTTGTCGCTGCAGGTCAAGCTGCTGCGCGTGCTGCAGGAGCGCGTCGTGCGCCCGGTCGGCGCGACCCGGGCCGAACCGGTTGACGTCCGCCTGCTGTCGGCCACCCATCGCGACCTCGATGCCGCGATGGCACAGGGGCTGTTCCGCGAGGATCTTTATTACCGCCTCGACGTCGTGTCGTTGACCTTGCCGCCGCTGGACGAGCGGCGCGAGGACATCCCGATGCTGGCCGCCCATTTCGTGCAGCTGGTTGCCGCCAAGTACGGCAAGCCGATCACCGGCTTTGCTCCAGATGCGCTGGAAGCGCTGGCCAGCGCCGTATGGCCCGGTAATGTCCGCCAGCTCTACAACGTCGTCGAGCAAAGCTGCGCCCTGACCTCGACGCCGCTGATCCCGGTGTCGCTGGTCCAGCGCGCCTTGCGCGTGCCGGCCATGGAAGCGCTGAACTATGCCGAAGCCAAGCAGCGTTTCGAGCGCAACTACCTGGTCCAGTTGCTCAAACTGACCGACGGCAATGTCGCCGACGCCGCGCGGATCGCCGATCGCAATCGCACCGAGTTCTATCGCCTGTTGCAAAAACACGACCTGACGCCGGCCATGTTCCGCGCCGAGAGCAGCGGCGGCCACGAGCGATAGGCGCTGGTTGGCCGGATTGTCTGTCGCCCCGGAGCGACTAAGTTTGATGCCGATTTGCTGAAAATGTTTATTAAGGCTTTGTATTTGCAACTGAAAATATTATGGCACGGGTGTTGCTTGTATTGATTCTCATCAATCACCGGAGGGCCATGAATGATCAGACGCAATCTTCCCGTTATTTACCTGATGCTGGCGGTGATGTTCGGAGCGCTCGGCATCCGCGCATCCGCCACCGACAGCCCGCCTGTCATCGCCGCACTGGGCGTGGCCGGGCAGACGCTCGACGAAGGCTTGCATGAAAAGGTCGAGACCTTGTTGCGCACGGATGTCGGGCTGTCCGGCGCGCAATTCCGCATCCACACGGCCAATGCCATCGTCACCGTCGGCGGTACGGTGCCTGACGAGTCGTCGTTGCGGCGGGCGCTGGATTTGGCCGGCAGCGTATCCGGGGTACGGGAGGTGCGTAACGCCATGGAGATCGGCCTCCCAAAGTGACGGGGGGCGCTGTCGTGGCGTGGGCCGAACTTGCGTTCAGTCTGCTGCCAGCGTTGCCAGCAGCGCTCCCTCACCGACTGTATCGCCCGCTGTGACATGCACCTCGACAATCCGTCCGCTCCAAGGGGAGGGGATGTCCAGCGCGACCTGGCCCGTTTCCAGCGTCAGGATCGTCGCATCGCGTTCGATGAAATCACCTGGGGCGATCAACAGTTCAAGAATGAACACCGGCCCGGCGGCGCAGGAACCACAGCTCTCCCAGCACTCGGGAAACCGGGGCATATAAATGGAACGAAGGGACATCAAGAAAATGCTCGATAACGGCTTGCAATCTGAAACAGCGTCAGTATAATGCGCGGCTCTGACAGCGCGCCCGTAGCTCAGTTGGATAGAGTATCTGGCTACGAACCAGAGGGTCGGGCGTTCGAATCGCTCCGGGCGCGCCAATTTCATCAGCATAAAAAGCCGGTTATTTAGCCGGCTTTTTTGCGTTTACGGCTGGCTGCTTTTGAAAAGGCCCCCACTATGGCCCCCACGGCGCGCACGCGTCGCGGATTGTCGGATTGCCTGCGGCTTCCTCCGAACGGCAATTGCATGTCGAGTATTTCAGGCTGGCGTTTGCGACCACGACGGACCAAGCTCCATGTGCAAACAACTAGTTGAAGCCGGCCCCCGTTGCCGCGGCGCAGGAATAGTCCTAATGCACGACGGAAGCTATCCCGCGCCCACTTGGTCTGATTGTAGCGATGGAGACGCCAGCGCCTTCTATGTCGGACTAATCACGGGAAATGCAGCGGGGGCACATGCTAGTAGCTACACCAGACGGAGAAACGGCCATGCAGCCGTTAATCCCGAATCAAGCCAAGAATTTCCCGTTCGAGTCTTCCATTGCTGGAACACGTGATGCTTGCTTCACCCAAGTCCTGCCGTACTGGCTTGTTCGTATTGAATGCTATTGAAAGGTGCTCAGGCGTCATAGGGGCCGAAGCAACAATGGTCCCGTGAATGTTTTCC
>DASUZG010000047.1:0-3953 GCA_036376995.1 Azonexus sp.
CGTCGCCCTGGCGGGCGGCGATATGCACCGGCTGTTCGCCGGCACCGGCGCCGGGTTCGGCGGCGGCGCTGCCGAACACCAGGCACAGCAGGAAAGGCAGGAAGTGGCTGAAACGCATCGCAGACTCCATGAAGATGAGACGATTATCGCTAATCGCCGACGCCGCGCTTGAACCTCGGTCAAAAAAAAACAGCGGGCGGCTGCCTCAGCGCAGGTGCTGCTCGGCCACCGCCGCCAGTTCGCCCGCGAGCGTGCCGGTCGCCAGCGCCCGGCGCAGCGCTTCGCGGCTTTCCGCCGAGCGGCCGTCGCTTTCCAGTGCCAGGCCGAGGCCCAGCCACCAGCGGCCATCGCCCGGCACCAGGCGGGTCGCCCGCTGGTAATGGGCGGCGGCCTGGCGATGAGCGCCGAGACGCGTCTTCAGGTGGCCCTGGAAGCCGGCGTAGTCGGCACTGTTCTCGGCAAAGCCCTGCGTGCGGGCCAGCGTGCGGTCGGCCGCCGCCGGATCGCCCAGTTCCAGTTGCAGCCGGGCCAGCGACATCGCCCAGCCGGCCTGCGCCGGTTGCAGTTCCAGCCCATCCTGCAGCACGACGACCGCTTCGTCGATCCGACGCCCGTCGAGCAGGTTGCGCAGCAGGGCCTGGCGTACCTGGACATGGCCCGGATCATGGCGCAGCGCCGAGCGCAGCGCCTCCCGCCCCTCCTCGCCGCGGCCACCGGCCAGGGCCGCTTCGGCCCGCCGCCAGTCGGCCTCGGCGCGGTCGTGCGGGGTGGCCAGGACCGGGCTTTTCTCGATCTTGACCGCTGCCGGCGCCACGGCCGGTGTCGCCTCGGTTTTCGGCTGCGCCGGCGCTACCGGTAACGCGGCCGGCGGGGCCGTCGCCAGCGGCGGGGCCGCCGGCGCGGCGGGCGCCTGGAGCGGCGGCGCGGCCGCCACGGGGACAGCCGCCGGCACCGCCACGGGCGGCGCGGCCAGCAGTTGCTGGGCGATCAGCACATTCTCCGGCGGCGGGGCCGGCGGTGGCGCGTGCACAGCCACTGGGGCGGCCGGTACTGGCGGTGCGACGGCCGCCGGAAGCGGCGCCGGCGGCTCGGGCAGCAGCCAGGCATCGAGGCGGTCGTGCCCGTACCAGGCGCCGCCGGCGACCGCCAGCAACAGCAGGCCGAGCAGGATCTGGCGGCGGCCGTGGCGCGGCGGCGGTGCAGCCGGCAGGCTGCGGATTTCGCGTTGCAGGTTGTGCCCGGCCAGGTCGTCGGGACGATTGGCTTCGAGGTTGCGCAGGACGTCGTTGATCAGGCTCATCTCACCACCACCCGGGGGAACCGGCGCCTTCGGTGTCGGCCGCGGCGGCGCGGACATGACCGCGACGGACGGCGAAGCGGCCCTCGCCATAGACCGCCAGCAGCGACTTGTGGGCCAGGATGTTGAGCAGGCGCGGCGTGCCGCGGCTGGCCCGGTGCAGGCAGCGCACGGCGCGCGGGCCGAACACGCCTTCGCCGCGGTAGCCGGCAACGCGCAGGCGGTGCGCCAGGTAATTGCCGACTTCCTCGCGGTCGAGGCCGTGCAGCCGGTAATGGAAGGCGATGCGCTGCAGCAGCTGGCGCACCGACGGCTCGGCCAGCTTGCGGTCGAGTTCCGGCTGGCCGAACAGCACGATCTGCAGCAGCTTGCGCTTCTCGGTTTCGAGATTGGACAGCAGGCGCAGCGACTCCAGCGTTTCCAGCGGCATCGCCTGGGCCTCGTCGATGCAGACGACGACCTGGCGGCCGGCTGCGGCATGCGCCGTCAGCGCGTGGTTGACGCTTTGCAGCAGGTGGTAGTCATCGGCATCAGCGGCAACGCCAAGCCCGAGTTCCTCGGCCAGCGCCAGCAGCAGGGTGCGCGGCGCGAGGTAAGGATTGGGCAGGTAGGCCGAGACGCTGCCCTCCGGCAGGGCCTGCAGCAGGCGGCGGCAGAGCAGCGTCTTGCCGGTGCCGACCTCGCCGGTGATCTTGATGAAGCCTTCGCCGCCGCCGAGGGCGACCAGCAGCGTGTTCAGCGCTTCCTGGTGGCTGCGGGTGATGACCGTGTAGCTGGTATCCGGCGTGATGCCGAACGGCAACTCGCGCAGGCCAAAATGATCGAGATACACCGCCGGCCCGCGCTTATTGCCACTGCATCACGCGCTGGCGCGGGTCGAGACCCTGCAGGCGCTGCTGGCTTTCGGCCAGGTTCTCGCGCCAGCCGCTGTCGTCGGAAATGACGGTCGAGCGCATCAGGATCACCAGTTCGCGCTTGCGGCTGCCGCCGGCCTTCTGGCCGAACAGCAGGCCGAGGCCGGGCAGGCCGCTGATACCCGGCAGGCCGACCCGGTTGTTGGTCTCTTCCTGGCTCATCAGGCCGCCGATGGCGACGATGCTGCCGTCCTGGACGCGGACAATGCTGTCGGTCTCGCTGATGCTGCTGGAGGCCAGCGGCAGCGTGAAGGTGCCGAGGCTGCCGAGATTGACGTTCTTGGTCTTTTCCTCGACCACGCTGACCGACGGATGCACGTGCAGGATGATGTTGCCGCTGTCGTCGATCTGCGGCGTCACGTCGAGCGCGATGCCGGAGAAGAACGGCTGCAGCGTGATGTTCGGCGTCGTCACGTTGCCGGCGGCGCTGGTCGTGGTGTTGGTGCTGATGCCGGTGACGAAGTAGTCGTCGGTGCCGACCTTGAGCACGGCCTTCTGGTTGTTGGTGGTGGCGATGCGCGGGCTGGACAGCACCTGGACGTCGCCCTGCCCTTCGAGGAAGGACAACAGCGCGGCGAAATCCTTGGACTGGAAGGCCAGGCCGAAGAAACCGCGGCCGGTCGAGCCGGTGGCCATGGCCCCGTCGAAGCCGGGCTGGGCGGCGGTCGCGGTGCCGCTGATGGCGCCGCCGGTGATGCCGACGGCCGAGCCGACCAGCGTGCCGGTGGCGTTGATCGCCGCCGACGGCGCCATGACGCCGAGCGCGAAGCGGTTGCTGACGCCGCCGAACTTGCTCCAGTTGATGCCGGTCTGGAACGAGTCGCTGAGCGCGACTTCGATGATCTTGGCTTCCAGCATGACCTGGCGCTCGACCACCAGCTGGGTCGCCTTCAGATAGTCGTTCACGGCGCGCAGTTCGCCCGGCATGGCCTTGACCAGCACGACGCCGGAACTGGCATTGACGATCACGTTGCGCCCGCCTTCGGCGCCGACGATGACGGTCAGCGCGGTCGCCAGCTCCTTCCAGAAGTCGTAGTCGGAGGTCGTCTTGACCTGGGCGCTGTCGGGCGCCCGGGTGGTCGTGCCGGTGGTAGAGCCGCCGGAGGTGGTGCCGCCGCTGCCGCTCTGGCCGTTGGAGTTGGTGCTGGTGGTCGGCGAACTGCCGGTGACGCGCATTTCGCTGATGCCCTGGCGGCGGTTGGCCAAGTAGTTGATCTTGAACACCCGCGTCTGCATCGCGTTCGGCTGGACGTGGATGCGCTTGTTCTGGATGCGGTAGTCGTAGCCGTAAACGTCGCGCAGGGTGTCGAGCACCTCGCGGACGGTGACGTTCTTCAGGTTCAGGCTGACCGTGCCGTCCAGCTCCGGCGGGAAGGTCATGCTGTACGGCGTGCCGGCGACCACGGCATGCAGCACCTGCGCCGTCGGCGCATTGTTCACCGCCAGGTTGAAACGCGGCTCGGGTTTTTCCGCTTCCGGCGCCTCCAGTTGCAGCGGCGGCATCACCGCCCGGCCCAGCGCGTCGTTGACCGCCTGGCGGTTCGGCTTGCTGTCCGCCGCCGCCTGCATTTCCTGGCCGATGCGCTGATAGGTGTCGCCGCGATAGGCGTGCTGACTGTTGCAGCCTCCGAGAATCAGCCCGGCGAGGGCCACCATGCACATTCTGCTCATCGCGTTTCCTTCCCTTGCGCGGCCGTCCGCGCCTTGTTGCCAGCGGCTGGCACGATCATCCGTTTGTCGAC